>JAUYMZ010000454.1 GCA_030699355.1 Bacteroidota bacterium
CTTTGTTTGTCCACTCCCTTATTAATTGGTAGTACTTGCCAGATTTGTACTCATCACAAGCTACAGAGCCTTCTTTGCCATACAGGCCATCCGATTGGCTTGCCCAGCCTGTTTCGCCAATATGAACGGGTTTATCTATGCCCAAAGATTGCATGTACTTAACTACGCTTAAGTATTGATTTTTGGCATAATAAAGTGAACGCAGCATCAGTGAGTCAATCATGACTTCTTTTGTGAATGTTGTTTCATTGGGTTTCACGCCCCAAAATACAGGATTGTAATGGGTATCATGCATTGGGTAGGTATGTATAGAAACATAATCTACGGCTTGGTATAGTTTCTTTAAATCATCCACATGATACAAGGAATCGCCACCACCCCACGAGGCAAAATTATCTGAAGAGCTAATCCAAAGCTCTTTAGGCAAAGCTCCTGTTGCTTTTAAATCTTGTAAATGCTTCACCCATTTTAAAATAATCTTAGGTTCAACATAATAACTTGTTGCCCATTTTACCATGGCTTCATTGCCAACGGATATAATTTTTACAATATCCGCGTATTCGTTTGCTAGTTGAACCGCTCTTGCTATCTCAGTGGTATTTGCTTCTAAGTTTTCTTGCGTATGATTAGGTTCAGCCAGAGACCAAGCGTTTGCGCAATCTATCCAAGCCCCTAGCATTACATACATTTCAAAGCTTTGCTGTTCTTTTTTTAAGCTTGTTATGGCTTTTAATAGGGTATCTATTTCAGTAAGTTTTGTGTTGTAGGTGCGGAGTATTTTAATACCCATTGCATGCATTAGTTTTAAGTCGTCTTTAACTTGAGCTAGGCTTGGAACGATATCGCGTGTGTTGGTTCTATAACCACCGTAACAAATGGCCAAATAGTTTGAATCGCCTAAAATTTGAGCCGCAGTTTTGGTATTGGCCGCTTGTGTTGCTTGCGTATTTTCGTTTCGAAAACTACATGAGTTTAGAATAATTGCTATTAATCCTACTAAAAAGTATTTTAAACCCAGCTTCAACATGCCTTTATTTTAAGATAGACTTATTAATATGTACGGTAATTTTTGCTACTTCGCCTGTTCTGCAAAATATATCGGTACTTGTTGCCTTATCTAAAGAAAGGGATGGTTGTTGAATGATGGTGCCATCTTTCTTTTCAATTTCAAGGGAGTTTTCTTCAGATAAATTATAAACAACCGGAATCTGACAATACGTAAAACATATGGAGCCTATTGGTGGCGCAAAGGTTTTATGTTCTTTATGGATAGTTACATAATGAAAGGTGCGTTCTTGTGTTGTAAACTCATCTTTGCGCAATAAGCAAGGATTAAAATACAAGCAACCTTCTGCCACAAAAACACCCAACTCGCCAAATCTGCTAAGTATATCTTCCTTTACCTGACCCGTCATGCCGGGTTGCTGCGCACCTTTGTTTGCAGGTGTGTGCGAGTATGGGTCGGTTGGGAAGGCACCATACAACGAGGGCGATTTATGTACACCCACCCCAGCATTTATTTCGTAATAATGTTCCAATAATTTACCTGTTACTTCGGCAGATTCGTTTGCTGTTATCGCTTGTAAACATACTTCTTGAACCGCCAATTGCAATTTAGAAACCATGTGCCAATAGATAGAACCAAGGCCTTCGTATCCATAAAATGTACCCGAACGTCCGGTAAATGATTTATGGTCGAACACGGTTTCAAATAGGTCTAAAAACGACTGTTTTTCTTCCTGTATTAAGTCGCCATACTTTTGAGTATCTAAATTGGCAATGGCCTCACTTAAATCAGCCGCATTTTTAAAGATACCATTAAAATGATACACTCCTGTAATATCAAGCTCTACCAAAGTTTTGTCGCCCTTATCAAGCATCATTTTTATAAGCTTCGATTGTGCTATAGCAGATGCAGGTATCTTATTTTTCTCTAAAAATTTAGGTAGTTTTTTATTTGGGTACAACAAATAGCTATACTGGTCGGGACGAAACAACGCGCTTTGCTTCATGCTGTCTAGCAAATGTAAGGCATCTTTAGGAGATAAGTAACCAGAGCTTAGCACGGCTACTTGTCCTTCAAGCATTTCACTGAGGTAAGAAATCGCTACTTCATTTGAGTTTTGAAAGCTCATTAAGTTGTAAGAGTGATACATATTATCAGGGCGCTTATTGGCGGCAATTGTGTGCTCTGTAAACGCTATGCTTAGCTTCACAAATGCTTTTAATCGGCGGTACGAAATCGTTCTTTTCTCTCCCCAAAAAGAGAGTTTGTAAATGTGTTTTCTGTATTCGCTTCCTGCTTCACCTAAACTATCTAGTATTACTTTTCTTTGTTCATTGCTAATTTCGCCCTGCAATAAGTGCGCATTTTCTTCTAAAGTAGCATGAATCTTTTTAAAGAATATAATCAATTCGTTTGATAACTCTACGCGCTCGTCCTTGGTTTGTTCAATTAAGGTATCAAAAAACACCAAGAATCTTCTTAAATAGCAAAGGGTAACTACCGAAACGCCATTCCCAACCAAGGCATTGTTTGCATCGTTCCATTCTGGCCTTTGCGTATTCATCCAAATACCTGCGCCCGGAATAAAATTGGAGAGTTTAGCCAAAACGCTGGCGAGTATTTTTTCTATGAAGTTTACGGTATAAATCTTTTCGTTTTGAGCCAATAAAAGCGTTGCGTCTGAACCTATTGCTTCTCTGTTTTTCCTAATATGAGCATCCAATTCCTCATCAAACTCAATGGTATCTTTGGCGTTTTTAACAATCTCTTGGTAAGGCTTTATTTTGTAAGGTACATTGGCATACACAAATTGTTCTAACTTAAATTGGCTACTCAACTGACCAGGAAAGTATTTCTCATTAATTTCTAATAATTTAAGCAAGTAAATAATCTGATGATCGCCCCAATAACCAATATACGACCAAGGATTGTCTGGTTCAACCGTTTCCCAATCAAATCCGCCTTTTGTTAAGCGATAAGGATTGTATCCTTCAAAAGTAGTAGCATTTAAAAACTTATGAATCATGCTGCGGGTAAAGCCAGGAAAAGAAATAGATAAGGCTTCCCAATTTTGAAAAATATCTCTCCAATTTCCTTCGTAATCCAAGATTTTCGAATGGTCTACCGCACTGCGGGTATTAATAGAAAATTTATTCCAAGGCCTGCTCGGGTCGCCATGCCTTCTGCTAAACTTTAAAGGCAAGTATTCTGTGCAAAGCCTTTTAAAATCATTGTCGTTGGTTTGGGCATATAAGGCTTCTAGTTCAAAAACAGTAAATGTTTCTCCTAAGCTTTCTAATAATTGCTTGTGGTTTTCGTATACTGTTTTGTTGGCATTGGCTATAGATTTTATTAGGTCCCATTTTTCAATTTGGTAATTAAAATCAAAAATCCCGCCACGCATAATATTGAAGAGTGTATTGGCAAAATGCCTGGTATCTCTGTAAACATCCTTCGACAATTGAATGCCATCTGCTGAGGCATTTAATTCCATTAAGCGGTCTGAACCAAGCGCTATATCATCTGTTACCTGCTTATTGAGGTTTTTGTTGTTTTTTATTTCATGTATAAGTTTTACAACATTGGCCTGACTTTGATTTACATCTGCCACAATCATCCATTGTTGTTGGCTACCTGCTGCCAAGGAGATTTTTTTATTAACGAAGTAAGCACCACGTTCTGCTTTTACATCTAACTCTTGCACAATCGGAAGTCCTTTTCTAAAGGCATCGAGCTGCATGGAAGAAATTAAGTGTAAGGGATTATCCAATCCAAGAGACCAAGCTATATTGGCCATCAAGGCTTCACTTGGTTCAGCCTTATCTACAATAATGGCACTTAGGGCAAAAATACCCAAGCCAGAATCTAGGTCTAGTTCATTGCGTTTGTATGCATCAACTAAATTGCTTGTGGCGTTTTGCAAATCACTGCTTACCCCATCGGGCATAATGTTTTGGATGCCATCTAAAATGTTTATAGTAAGCTCTCGGCCACTATTGTTTAGCAACCACGATTTGCGCACAAAACCATATAGGTTACTCGAGTTCCATTCGTACCTAAATGTAAGTTCAAATTGGTGGTTTATTTCCTCGAAAATAATTTTGTTTCCAATGGCATTTTTATAAATATTCCGGGTAATGCGCTGTTGGGTAGCGTTGCGTTCAGAAAATGGTTCCCAGATATGGGTTTGCTCATTTTGAATAACCTGAAAAATACTTTTAGAGCCAGTAGTATCGTATGCCTCTGTAATTTTATCTGCCGTGTAATAAGGAAACAAGGCGTATTCTGCGCTTTTGCGCCCCGCCGAAACGCCTCCATTGCTGGCAATGAACATCCAATGGTGAGAGTCGCTCACAATGCTCATAAAAAACGGACGAATTTGATCGTGATTGGAAATACAAAAGAAATTTTCGCCTTCTATTTTTAATCTTTTTATGGCAACTAAAGATGCTTCTTCAACTTGTTTTTGACCTGACATTATACTTATCTATTCCTAATTATTTTATAAACTAAATTATTCCCAAGGGTTATTGTTTATTTTTCCTTGTAAGCCCTTACATAATCAATTGTCATAGCACCCGGAAAAGGGGTAAATTGGTTAGGTGGGCCAACAAAACTTCCGCCTACTGCTATGTTCATGATAATAAAAAATGGCTGATTAAATACCCACTCTCCGGGTACTTCCAAAGGTGTAATTCTTCTATACAAATAACCGTCTACAAAGAAGTCTATTTTGCTTTCATTCCATTCAACAGCATATACATGAAAATCATTGTCGAACCTATCATTCTGAAGCGTGAATGGGGTGGTAATAGCTTGCCCTCCAGAATAACCCGGACCATGAATTGAGCCATAGGTAATATTTGAGAATTTACCCTTTTGTTCCATGATGTCAATTTCTCCGCATTGTGGCCAACTTACTGTTGGAATATTATTTCCCAACATCCAAAATGCCGGCCAAATACCAGAACCCGTCGGCGTTTTAATGCGCGCTTCTACCTTTCCAAACTGATGGGTAAATAAGCCCTGCGTTTTTACACGCGCCGAAGTGTAACTTCCATTATTGCTTTTTAATGCTGTGATAACCAAATTTCCCTTACCATCTAAAGAAACATTCGCTGGATTTTTGGTGTAGGTTTGCAATTCGTTGTTTCCCCAACCGTTCTGACCAGTGCCTAAATCATAAGTCCATTTTTCGGCATTGGGTAAGGTGGCAGAATCACCATCAAATTCATCACTCCAAACCAATTCAAAATTTCTTTCTGGTAACTTCTGTATGGGTTCAACCTTACAACTTGCCATAACCGCTGCTATGGCGGCAATTAATATAACTGTATTCGAATTTTTCATTGACTTCATTTTAAAAAATTTAATGCTAATTACTATTTATAAAAATAAATATTATCTAAGATAAAATTGGGTCCGCCTGTAATAATAATGGCGCCAATATTGCCTTTTTGATTTAAAATACCTCCATTTAATGGAATATCAAAAGATTTCCAAACGCCACTTTGAAAGCCCGTTAAATTGGTTCTTACATCTCTATCATCTCCCATCGGATTGCCTGTATTTACATCTGTTTCTATGGTTTTGTTTGAACCTATATCTCTTATTTGAATACCAATGCTTGTGTTCGCATTTTCTACATAGGCATCTATGTGTATAAATCCAAGCGTAGAAGCATCTATAGGGTTTTCAGTGAACATAATACCTGTATAATTATTGTTGCTGTATTGTGCCACCTTGCCGGTGCTTGTATTTAAAATTTCTGTTATGGTTGTTGAGCCTCCAAAATTGGGGGTAAAATTGCTAACAGTGGCATCGGTATAAGCATCGCTAAAAACAGATTTTACATCGGCTGCTGGTCTTGTTGGTACAGGCGAACCAACCAAGTCTCCTTTACATTCTACTGTTAATTTTCCTTTAGCAGCAACACCATTTACAGTGGCTGTAATATCAGCGGTACCCACAGCCAATGAGGTTACTACACCCGTTTCATTCACAGAGGCTACCGTTGGGTTAGAGCTGATAAAGTTATAATAAGCAGGGGTAGAAATTACGCTCACATCTTGCCCGGTTACCAAGTTATATACATGGGTTAAACCTGTTATATTGATGGTTGAACCAATAAATGATTTAACAATACTTGTTTGTCCGTTTAAAATATTAGTGCTTGGTTTTCCTACTGTGCCAAGTTTTTCGAATTTAATTTCATCAAACCAAAGGGTATATCCTAAACCATTGGTTGCTTGTGTGCCTGCCGCAAACCAAAATACGCCTCTTTCATTTACTAATTTTGATGGGTCTGGTATGGGAACAATAACTTTAGACCAACCTGTTCCCACATTGGTATTTTGAACCGTAACTTGGTATTTGTCGCCCAGGTAATCTATACCAAAACCTACATCACCTAATATGGTTCCGGTAGAACCTTTAACGTAGAATGTAAGTGCGTCAAATCCGCTTAAGTTTCTGCCTGCACCATCTATTCTAAAAATAGCACCGGCGTAAGTGCCTGTTGGGTCTGTATTGTTGGGCACATCAATTCTAATAGAAGCATCACTTTTATAGCCTTCTTTCATATCCACTGAAAACACATCTGGTTTTGCATCGGCAAATGGGAAATAAAAGTTTGAACCTAAACCAATAAAGTTATCGGTAAAAATTTCGCCTGTGCTTGAAAATTTAGGTAAAACAGCGTCGTCAGATAATTTTCTTTCGCACCCTAATTCAAAAATAAGAATGAAAGCTAACAAACTTAAATGGAAGGGTTTTTTATTTAAAATATTCATCGTTTTCTTCATTAAAAAGTAAGCATGTTATTAATTATTGATATTTATTTGGGTATACACTCTAAATTCCCATTCGTTTCCATTCGGGAATCCAATCACATTTGGATCAGGAACCATTATGCCACTAGAGTTTAACATAAAAGCTGGAGCATATCTATTAGAGTATCTATCCAATGTGCGGAAAGTTCCTCTAAATCCTAGCTTAGTTCCTGGCATCAAGAACCAATCTGGTTTGCCAATTTCTATAGACCAATCTCCAATAAGTTGAAGTGGGAAGGTTTGGTTAAAATCTCGGTGATAGTCAAACGGACCCCAATCGTCAATTCTTACAATGGTCATCAGTTTCATTTTTTTGTAAATGGTTCTAACGTCAACGCCATATCTATTAATGGTTCTGGCATCACTTCCGTTTGCTTGTCCGTTACCAAAATAAATGTTTCCAATAACACCAAATTCTGGGCTAATTTTTGAAACCAATCTGGTGTTAACTTCCCATAAATCTTGCGCTGGAGCTGAACCTGGGAATACAAAGGTGGTTCTACCATTTCCTAAAATACCAATGGCTGCGTCTTGCACGGTAGGTAAGTGGCGATACACAAAACCTGCACTCATGGCAAACTTGGCATCTTCCATTCTATCATTGTCCCATTCGTACATCCAAGTAGCAGGTGTTGGGTCAAACGTAAGTAATAATTCTCCACCAACTGTTTCTCTATTTCCTCTTACAGAAAAGGGATCATCCAAAATGTTTCTTGGCCTAGCAGGTGCTGCAAAATTTGGGCCTATGGGTCCTACCAATGGTCTTTGATATAGAAAATTTGGTGCTATCTGAAATTTGCCAATGTTATAGGTAACTCCTGTTAAGGCATTGTACATGTTTCCGCTTCCTACATCTTTTAATACCCAACCTGTAAAAGTTTTTGTTTGATCCACTCCTCCGTTGGCTACCAAACCCATATAAGAGGCTAGTCCGTACCAACGTATTGAACCAATAGAATAGGTAAGTTTTACTTTTCCGCCAAGGTTATCGGTAGTTTGTATTTTATCTTCATATACGGTGTTGTTTTCAACCATTTGAAAGGCTCTTCCAACAAGGGGTTGCCCGCCCCAAATGCCACCTACATCAAAGGTAAGTTTTTCCAACTTTTTGGCTACCACAAAGGTTAATCTCCTTGTTTTAGGCACGGGTACAGCAAACGAACTTTGTAAATTGGTTCGTTGTACAATATCTTCATGGAAGATACCGGTTAGGTCTAAACCAGCTACTTTTTTACTGTACTTTACCAATACTGCTGGGTTTGCTCCCCACCATAATTCTGGGCCAAATGCTACTTTTAAACCTTTGAGTTTTCTTTTGGCTTCCATTTCAAAACCAAAGGGTGCATTACCGTTATAAATATCTATGTTCGGACCATAATTTGCTTCTGGATATAGGCCAAAAAAATCGCCTTCATATCCCCAATGGTAATGGCCTGTTCTGTAAAAGCCGGTTAATTTAAATTCTTTTGCATCCCAACTGTAACTGGCTCTATATAATTGTAACCTGTTGTTATCTGAAATTTGTACCGGTCCATTGGGTGTGGCCACAGTAATTGGGCGACCTCTATTTTCGTAGAATATTTCGTCTATTGGATTGGTGGCTACATTACCTAAAAGGTTAAACTGAACGTTTGCCCGCATGTTTGGAGCCGGATTAGCGGTAACGCCAATATTAAATGACTGCATGTGGTCAAAACCTTGCGCGTTGGGAAAGCCTGCGGCATTGGCAGGGTTGGAAGCTACAGGCGTGGAGGTTAAACTTCCACCCGTTTGGTAGGTGGTGAAATTAGCTTGTAGGTTGCTTAAATATAATTTGCCTTTATCTTTTGATTCTAATACTGCCTTATCACCCCTTGCCTTTAATGCAAAATCGGCATTAGAAATACCATTAAAAAAGGTATTCATGGCTGCCATGTTTCCAGTGTATGGGTTATACCTATGTACATATTGCAAGGCATAATAAGCAGCTCTAGGATATAACTCGTAATTTCCTCTTTCGTTGGTTTGTCCTTTGGCGCATATTCCAAACCACTCTTCGTTCATGTTGTTTTCGCCGTTCACAAAATCGTTTTTGTAACCCCCGTTCGACCACGATGCGGTTGCGTCGTGAATATCTAGGTTTACCGTTTGGCCCGTTTTCCACCAGCCATCGCTAAATTGAAAGGTAAAACCGCCTAAACTATTGTCGTTATTGCCCATTCCGGCAGCGTTTTCGTAAATTCCTTTCCAATTGCTTACCAATACTTTTGCTTGATATTCTTGGTCTTCTTGGTTGGCAACCGTGTTATAGGCATCTGCTCCAAATTCGGTTAATAAAACCGGCATGTTTAAGTCCTTCTTTACTTTATCAAATAAATCGGTAAAGGTAGCACCACGGTATACGTTAATACCCAAAATATCTACGTCTTTACATTCTTTGGCAATGATATTTGAAAACAGTAAGTCGCCATTACATATGGCAATAGGGTGATTGTTGCTTATTTGCTTTAATTCTTTAGCAGCATCATTAAAAAGCTTGTACAAATGCATAGCATCTTTGGTAGAGTTACGGTCGGCAAAGGGAATATTTTCTGTTTCGGCACCTCTCCAAAATAGTCCGTAATTGTTCTCATTACCCAATAAAAAAAGCAAGATGCCGGGGGTTTCTTTGTATTGGGCTACCATCTCTTTGGTTTCATTCAATAATAATTCACGTACTAGCGGACTAGAATAATCTGTAATAGCTTCCCACTTGCCTTTTACGGTTAATCCATATCTACCAAAAGAGTGGTTGAGCATGGTGTAAATACCGTAATTTTCGTATATATATTTAACCCATTTTGCTGGCACACCTGTATATTGGCGGATGGCATTCACCCCCATGTTTTTGAGCAGCGACATTTCATTATCAAGGGCAGCCATAATTACATCATCAGATTGATTCCATAAACTGTAATTGTAATTGGTTCCAACCGGAAAATAATCCCAGTTCATTCCGTAAATGAAAGTTTCTTTTCCGTTTACCAAAAGTTTAAACCCGCTACCAGCTTTGGAAACTAGCACTTTATCGCCCTGAGCGAGCGTAAGTAATGGTGCAAGAAGTAAAAGACATTGAAGTAGAATTTTTCTCATTTTGTATTAATTATTTTGTTTATAAACTTAATTTTTTTCGAAACGTTATGCTTGGTTTTGGGGCTTGGATTTTTCTGTTTTTTGGCTAATTTTTTTAATTATGGTAAAATTTACAATAACCAAATTAAAGAATAAAATTAGTAACAATCCAAATTTATTTTTTGATTAAGAAAAAATATTGCCGAGAAAAGCTGTTTTGGGTGACCTAGATAAAGGCAAAAGAATGAGCTACAAAAACCCATATCAAATATTTGAGGCCAAATCTGGACTTGTGTAATTTATACCTGAGCCAATGTAACAACAGAACAAAAGTGCAACAATCAGATATGCTTCTTAATTTCACATTTCTGTATATAAAAAGTATCCAATAATACATATACTTTATCCTATTTTTTACTTACTACCTGCAAGGATTAAAGGTTTGGTTCAAGCCGAACCAACTTTTTAGTTAATGTTTGCTATGCGCTTATCTATCATTTTAAACCACAAAGGCGGTATGGCAGCTACAAAGAACATGCCCGCGTAGCCGCTGGGCAATTGCCTGCCTTGCTCATAACTTTGAAGGGTGTGGTAGGGTTTAGCCGCATGGTAATGGTGGTCGGCATGACGACTCAAATCTATTAATACAAATCTACTTACGGGCACATCGCTTTGCCAGCTATGCCATTCTGTAACCCGCTCATTTTCTTTTCGGGTTAGTCCGTAATGTTCTATGTAATTAACATATTCTAGCAGAAAATTGGCCGCTACGCAATGTAATACAAAACCCAAAAGAGCTATTGGTCCGAACCAAATGATAATAAAGGTATCGAATAAGAGGTGCAGAATTACTTGCCTCAGCACATAATGTTGCAGGGTCCAAATGGATTTATTTGCTTTTTTCAGGCGTTCAGATTCTAATTTCCAAGCGCCCTTAATCTGACCCAAACCACTTCTTAAAAAGAAAGCATACAAGTTTTCTCCTTTTTTAGCGGTGGAAGTATCTTTGTTGGTTCCTACCCATTTGTGATGCACTTGCAGGTGCTCTATATAAAAATAAAAATTGCCTGCGCTAAAGAGTAGCCATTTTCCTAAGAAGCGCTTTAACTGCGATTTACGGTGTATCAATTCATGCGCCACCACAATAGCAGCAGAGCCAGAATTTACACCCATGCTTATGGCTGCTATGGCTATCCATATTCCGTTTAGCAGGTGTGTGTGTACAGCGTAAAAATAACTTATGATACAGAGTAGTTGGGCGGGTATGTGTAAGTATAAAATCAGGTTGGGCAGTTTATCTGTGGTTGCACTGGTGGTGTTATTCCTGATGGGTTTTAAAAGCCATTCTGCTGCCGCTAAAATACCCAATGAATAGATGGCGTTTAAAGCAGACCATATTTCTCCTTGCATATTGCCATATATTACGGCAATACTTGGCGTTAAACTTAAAAGATAGGCTAGATTTCTGTAACTTGCTTTCATAATTATATATCAAAGCTATGTTTTATTTTTATCTTATTCAATAGTTCTGTATTGTGCTTATTTTTTTGTTTTTACATTGGTTTATTCTTGTTTGTTTATTATTGTGAGAGTGCCCATCAAGGCAAAAGCAAAATATTTGCATGTTTTGGAGGGTGACTTATAAGAATAATCTAGCAATAGTTTAGAAGTAGCGCTTCAATTATTGCTTCATTTTTTTAACTAGGATATGGAAACTACTTACCTCCTCTTATGGCACTCGCTCTAAGCGGTTTTATATTAAAAAGTGTAGCTAAACACCATTCTAAAATTTGAAAAAACCGAATAAATTCAAGTACCGGGTTAAGGTAATTGGTAATGATACAATAATTCATACTGTAGGGCGATTGATGGTGTTGGCCGTGGTGTTTTCTTGATTGAAGAAGTCCTATACTTTGTAAATAACAAATTAACCTGCCATTTTCTTTGTCGGATTGATGCGCTTTCCTGTGTATTTCATTTGATTGAGAAGCCAATGCAATACAGGCTGCATAAAAGAAACTGAACCAACCAAAAAGAAGTGGTATGGCAATTAAAATAATACCTGTTATAATGCTCGTGTTATTTCTTTGCCAATAGTTTCCTTTTAAGAATGCCCTTGGCTCATGGTGATGAAGTAAATTGGGTTGAACAATATGTTTACCCAAAACTGGCCAATTGGGATTGCCATAGGTGTCTTCCCACCAATGAAATAATCCTGATAGGAAGTCGGCACATAATAAAATTGCCAAAAATTGAAATGGTAGTAATAACATATTGTGAATATTTAATCTTTACAAATCACTCAATGTTCCTTCCTAAATGTAAATTGTTTTGTCCTATTTTGGGAAATAAGCTTGTAAAATTTGCAAACTTTTTGGCAGGTTTTTGGGCTATTCAATAAATGTTTCTTGTTTTCTTACAATTAATTACCATCAAATTACCCACCCGCTCAAAATGGATTCTCTTTTAATTTGAAAAAAATAAATTTTTAACGCGTTTTCATTTTACTTTGCCAAAAATTATCTAGAAACTGTGTTGAAATACCTTAAAAGTCTACTCCTGTTTGCCCTGTTACTAGCATTCCAAGCTAAGGGAAATACTGGTTATTATCCGGGAACCGTATTATTACACCTAGATAGTATCGATAATAAATTATTTAAAGAGCAATGCTCTGAGGAAAGATTTTACGCGATTGTTTACGATTTTAACTACACCCTTATTAGGTCTTTAATACCGCTTGAAGATGCTAGGGCATACCTCAAGTTTTTAAGAACATGTATTGTGCTTAGACCTGAATTTGGTAAATACACTTATTTAGTAGATTTGGCCGAATCTTCGCTCTTACACCTCTGTAAAGACGTTCAAAAATTTAATAAGCATCATCAGTCTGTAAAAGAAAAATGGCTGAACCAAGCTACCTTAGGTTATTTTTTAGAATATGAATTGGGATTGGGAAATTTCTTGGTCTTTAATGGTGATAGGGAGTTAGCCCTTAAATCTTACCGAAATGTGGAGGGTATTATAGAAAATAATGGCTTTAAAAACTTAGAAAACAATTCAAAAATACTTGCCATTGTAAACGCTAATGCATTGGCAGTATGTTTTAGAGAGCTATACTTGTTAGATTCGGCAGAATTCTATTTTAAGCTGGGATTACAAAGAGCTAATTTACTGAACCGAGCAGATTGGCAAGGCATTATTTCTGGTAATTTAGCTGAATTTCAAATACGAAATGGCCACACAGAATTCGCAGAGGAATTATTAATTACAGACTATAAGCAATCGCTTAAAACCAATCAAATTGGTAGTGCCATTAACGCCCTTTTAACCTTAATAGATTTATATATCCTGAACCAAAACTTTGCTAAGGCCAATCAAACTTACGATACCGCCTCTCAGTTAATTAGTAGGGTTGAACCCACTTTTAATGATGGCTTACCGGAGTTTAAAAACGGACTTCTACTTCGTGCCATTAAGCTGGGTTTGGTAAAAGGTACAAGCACCGAGGCATTGCGTTACCTCGATAGTTTATACCAAATAGTAAGAAAAGAAAAAAACAAAGAAACGCATTCAGATAGATACGTTATTGAAGATAATCTGAGCAAACTGGTGTCTTTAAGAGAAGAGCGTAAAAGAATTAGCTATATTATTATTGCTTTTTCTCTTCTTATGATTTTAGCCATTATAATGGCTTTTTTGCAAAGGCGATACAACCAAATCTTGACCCAGAAAAACGACGAAATTAAGCAGCAAAGCAAAAACCTAGAGCGCCTCAATCAACAAAAAAGCAAACTATTCTCGGTGGTTGCGCACGATATTAGAGGTCCTATTGGTAGCTTACAAGGTCTTTTAGAATTGTATGCCGAAAAACAAATCTCAGAATTAGAACTGATGGAATACAGCCAAGGCATTGGCGATAATTTAAACAGCTTAAACACCATGTTAGATAATCTCTTAAACTGGGCCAGAACCGGCATGGAGAATGGCATAGTGCCCAGTTTTTCTGAGATAGATTTGGGAGAATGCTGCCAAGAAATTATCACCCATGTTAGCCCTCAACTGGCCAAGAAAAATCTGCTTCTCCACTTTCAGAGCACAGAAAAAATATGGGTTCAGACCGACCCTGCCTTATTAACGGTAATTATTAGAAACCTCTTGCACAATGCCATTAAATTTTCTGAACCCAATACGCCCATACATTTGGTTTTATCAGCCAACCAAGAGGCCAAAAGGGTGGATATTTCTATTGCAGATAAGGGCCAAGGAATGAGTCAAGAAAGCCTAAACCAAATACTGCACGCCAACACCGGGGTAATAAGCAAGCCGGGCACCCAAGGAGAACGAGGCACAGGCTTGGGCCTTATGTTATGCAAAGAATTTACCTTAGCATTAAAGGGAACCTTTTCTGGCAAAAGCACCCCAGGTATAGGAACAACATTTACTGTTTCTTTGCCTTTGGGTTGATGGCTGTGGCCATTACAAAAAGCAAGTTATTATGAGCTATTGGTTCTTTTCGCCTTACCTTGCTGCCCTTTGTCAGTATTAAGTTCTTAGTGTCATTGTTTTGTTAGCATTGTAATACGTTTAGCTCATGATTGACTATTTACTTTATCATTTCGTGTTTGGTTCTATTAAATAGCCAAAATATAATTGGGAAAACTAAAAGTGTCAAAATGGTTGCCGTAATCAGTCCTCCGATAATTACAATGGCTAAGGGTTTTTGAGATTCTGAACCAATACCTGTACTCAAAGCGGCTGGTAAAAGTCCTATTGAAGCCATAAGTGCCGTCATCACCACCGGTCTTGTTCTTACTTTTACGGCTTCCATTATTGCTCCATTCAAACCTAAATTTTCTTTTAGGTTTTTATGAAATTCGGAAATAAGGATTACGCCATTTTGAATGCAAATTCCAAACAAGGCTATAAAACCTACACCGCCCGAAATTCCAAAGTTGGTACCGGTAATATGCAATGCCATAATACCGCCAATGATTGCAAATGGTACATTTGTAAGTACTAAAAGCGAATCTTTTATATTGCCAAACAGAATAAATAACAATATAAAAATACCTGCCAAGCTAATAGGCACCATTTGTCCCAATGTGCCTGTGGCTCTAACTTGATTTTCAAACTCGCCTGTCCAACCAATACTATACCCTTGAGGAAGTTCTATTTTGTTTTCTACATTTTTTTGAGCCTCGGCTATCGTACTTCCTAAATCCCTATCACGTACAGAAAACTTTACCCCAATAAATCGCTTCGTATTATCTCGGTAAATAAAGGCTGGTCCAGTTACTTTTTTAATGGAGGCTATTTCTTTTAAAGGAATTTTGTGCCCTTGAATGGTCGGCACTTTTAGGTTGCTAATATCTCGCTCGTTTTTGCGATAGTCTTTATTATACCGCACTCGAACATCAAATTTCTTTTCGCCCTCAAATTTTTGAGTGGCCGTTTTACCTCCAAATGCCATTTCTAATACCGCTTGTGCATCGGCTACTTTAACCCCATAAGCAGCCATACGTTCTCTATCTAATATTACACTCACTTCGGGCTGACCTACATTTCTCAATATGCCTACATCTTTTATTCCTTCTACATTTTCTATTTGTTTGATTACTTTATTGGCTATTTCATCTAATTTCTCTAAGTCATCGCCATAAATTTTCACAGCATTAGAGGCATTAATACCTGCCACACTTTCAGCCACGTTATCAATAATAGGTTGTGAATAATTATAACCAATTCCTTGATATTTAGTCAAAGAATCGTCCATTTCTCGAACCAAATCGTCCATTGTTATTTTTCGTTTCCATTCGTCTTTGTGTTTCAGGTTTACCTGCATTTGCACATAATAAAAACCACTTGGATCGGTGCCGTCATTACTTCTACCTACTTGACTAAGCACCCCATTTACTTCTGGAAATTTCTGTAATTCTTTTCTTAAAATAGCTGTTTTTTCGACCGTTTCAGGAAGACTTTGACTCATCGGGAATTTGGCTTCTACCCACAAAGCACCTTCATTAAGCTGAGGTAAAAACTCAGTGCCTAAAAATTTGGCAGAAAAGAATGTTATTACAATGATTGAGATTGTTACGATTAAACTTTTTCTTTTATTTCTAAATGTCCAAGCAAATCCATTTTCTACTATTCTATTCCAAAAGTTTACGAACGGATTGTGCTTTTCTTTGACATTTTTATTGAGTAAAATATGGCTCAAAACGGGGACTAATGTTAAGGTAAAAATTAATGCCCCTAATAAGGCAAAACCTAAAGTGTATGCCAATGGCGAAAACATTTTTCCTTCCACTTTTTGAAAGGCAAAAATGGGTAGTAAGGCAGTAATTATAATCAATTTTGAAAAGAAAATGGCTTTCCCCATCTCAACACCTGTTTTTTTGATAATCTGTCCTTTGGCTAATTTATTATAGGCTGCCATTCCTTTTTTGTGAGCTAAATGGTCGAGGGTTACAAAAATCCCTTCCACCATCACCACCGCACCATCTATAATAATTCCAAAATCTACCGCTCCGAGTGACAATAAATTGGCACTCATTCCTTTTAGTTTCAAGCATAAAAAAGCGAAAAGAAGCGAAAGAGGAATGATAATAGAAACTATAAATGTGGTACGCCAATCGGCCATAAACAAAAACACAATAACCGTTACAAACAAAATCCCTTCCAACATATTGTGCATTACGGTAGTGGTGGTATAGTTCATCAGATTGTCGCGGTCGTAGAAAGTTTCCATTTTTACATCTTTGGGCAAAATGCGTTCGTTGAGTTCGGCAATTTTTTCTTTAATTCTACCCAAAACTTCTTTAGGATTTTCGCCTTTTCGCATTACCACAATTCCTTCTACCACATCATCATTTTCATTAAGCCCCACTTGGCCTACTCTTGGCATAGCACTTTCAAATACATCGGCTACATTTTTTACTAAAATAGGGTTTCCACCGGCTTCGTCAATAATGATATTTTCTATATCCGAAATGCTTCCTAATAAACCAACACCACGCACTACATAAGCTTGTCCGTTTTTTTCAATTATATCGCCACCCACATTGATATTACTTTGATTAACGGCATCATAAACTTGTAAGGGTGTGATATTGTATTTTGATAATCGGTTGGGGTCAACACTTACTTCATAAGTTTTTTCTTGTCCGCCAAACGCCACCAAATCAGCTACACCAGGCACCGAACGCAACTGGCGGTCAATAGTCCAGTTTTGAATGGTAAGCAATTCTCTTGAATCTCTGTTAGGGCTTTTGAGCGTGTAGCGAAATACTTCTCCTGTTGGGCCATAGGGAGGCTGTACATCTGGCGTTACATCATCTGGAAGAGATACATTACGCAACAAATTGTTGACTTGTTGCCTTGCGAAAAAATCTTCCACCCCATCTTCAAAAATGATTTTGATTACAGAAAGTCCAAACATCGTAATGCTACGTACACTCGTTTTTTTCTGTACCGAATTCATAGCTATTTCCACTGGTGTGGTTACAAATCGCTCAATTTCTTCTGCACTTCTGCCATTCCATTCCGTTACAATGATTATTTGTGTATTGGTAACATCTGGAAATGCTTCAATGGGCATATTTCTAAATGCCACAATACCTGCAATCACCAAAACGCCTACCCAAAAGAAAGTAAAGGCTCTATTTTTTAGTGAAAATGCGATTATGTTCTTTATAAATTTGTTCACTTTTATTTAATTGAGAGTTGAGAATTAAAAATTGATAATTATTTTTTTGAGGATTTAATGATTGACACCAATAGTTTTATTAATTCTTGAATGTCTGTATTGATGGAGTCAAATTAACTTTGTGTCAAATAATCTGTATCTTTCAATAAACAAATCCAATAATCTGTTTCATTAGCTTCTTTGAGAGCTATGCTTAATTTATGAATAAAATCCGCTTTACTTTCCCCGTGTTCTGCTTCTCGAATCAAGGCTCCAATGGCAGTACCGCTTCGAAGAAATTGTTTTGATAAAACAAACTCTTTTTTAGTATCAATCAAATACTTGTACAACTTTACAACCCTAATCGCAAAAGCATAACTTTTATCTTTAACAATATTTTCTTTCATATCTAATTAATTTTCAATTAATCATTCTCCATTACCCACTCATCCCTAAATTCTTGCGTGAAGTCTTACAGAAAATATATTAACTGGTCCTTGTCTGTCAAGGTTGTACCCAGGGTTTACTAAAAACTGATAAGCTCCTGTTAAGTAAATTTGATTTTTTACTAATTCTGCTGAGTAGTATAGTTCAGTTAAATGTTCTAGGGAATAATTAAGATTTCCGTCACCAAGCATAAAACCTTTTCCGCCTGCTTTTAAATAGTCTCTATGCGGTTTGGAAATTCCAGAGGAAACATAAGCAATTCCAACGTTGTCATTCTCTCTTTTCCAGCGTTCTCCGGTCAATGATAGTCCGGCACTTATACTATGGTCTATTTCTGTAAATGCCCAAGTTTCATTTTTTCCGTCATTCCAACTTGCTCTAAAAAAGCAACCTAATTCTTTAGTAATATTTTGTTCTGCATTAATGCCAAATCCAAACTTAGTATTACCGTACTTTCTTGTGTCTTCAATGATTGGATTTACAGGATTTAAAGCAATACTTTGTCTGTAATTGCCCATATTGGCGGTTGTATAGAAACCTAATAATCTAATGGCTCCTTTTTGATTTTTCATTTTGTGCCGGTGGGTATATTCAATGGTTTGTGAGCTAGCTTTTGAAAAATCCCAGTTCATTTCGCTACCGTTTGCAGATAACGGCACTAGAGAAAAGCCGTATCGAAGTTCATGTTTAGGCGAAACATATTCTAAAACAATACTAGGAGTATAGCCGCGAGTGTTAGCTGGATAGTCCCACGCTCCATTGTCCATTAATGCCCAACTCATAAATTGAGTTCTTGGGTCGTGGTTGAATTTATTATCATCAAAATAATCTGCGGCACCAATTTTACCAACTGTAATTGAGAAATATTTAACAGGTTCAATATTTGCGATTTGATTGAAGTCACTGTGGTTGTGAAAGAATTGAGTTTCTCTTGGTTTTGTTTTGTCGGTTAATGCAAATACTTGTTTGTAAAAAAGCCTCGCCAAATAAATTTGAGGAGCAGGGTCCCCGATTCTGAAAGTTTCTCCATTGGTTGCTGCGGCTATACCTAAGGCTTCACTAAGACCTGAACCACCAGCAATTTCTGGATTTATAAATACACTTGCTCCTTTCCACAGCCTTGCACCCATAAAAAATGTTGAAGTAATAGAGGTTTTGCTTTCTTGCCCAGGAATCAGACTGTTAGCACCTGTATAATTGGCTTTAAATGACGGCTTAAACTGATTAATAATCGTAGTCTGTGCGTGGATAGAAAATCTATCATTCGTAATACTATCTAACTTACTTTGACCGATACAAAGTTTATTTGCCAAAAAAAGATTCCACATTAGTACATATTTAACTGTCTTTATCTCCATTTTTATAATTATTATTTTATAAAATCAATATTCCAATGCCACTCATCATTCTCAATTCCCAATTATTCATTATCAATTCTCTCTTCTCAATTAGTCATTCAATGCATCATAAATCAATAGCTGATTATTAGTAATCACTTTTTCGCCATCTTGAAGTCCTGATATTACAAAGGTTTTATCGCCGACTTGTCTGAATACTTCCACTTGTCGAGTTTCTATGTTGTTTCGGTCTTTAAAAATCATCACATAACTTTTGCTCTTGTCAAAAATTACAGCTTCGGAAGGAATGGCTGTCATTTGCCTGCTCTCGTTGTAAGAAAGTTTTATAGTGGCTCTCATTTCGGGTTTTAGTAAAAATCCTTCATTGTTTAATTTAATCCTCACTTTCATTGCCTTGGTTTCAGGGTCGATAATGTTGAAGATTTTATCTACTTTTCCATAAAACTTTTTGTCAGGATAGCTCAGTGTTGTTACCGCTGCATCTATACCTAATTTTACTTGATTGATATCACTTTCATTAACATTGGCTATTGCCCATACATCGTCTATTTGTGCGATATCAAATATGTTGTCAGATTTATCGCTTCTGAGTAACATATCTTGGTTGATATTTTTTTGAATGACAAAACCACTCAAAGGTGAACGAACTTCAAATGTAGCACCTCCATTAATGTTATATATCTTATAGGTTTCTTGTATTCGGTGCAGTTGCGATTGTGCTTTATCTAATTGGCTTTTGGCTTCTATTACATCCCTTTCGGCACTTAACTTGCCTTCAAATAATTCCTGTGCTACTTTTACATTATTCCTTGCCACAATTACATCGTTTTTGGCATCATCCAATTCTTTTTCAAAACTCGCTACTTCTGTACTTCTTATGGTAGCCAATAATTGTCCTTTGGTTACATAGTCACCCAGTTCTACATATACTTTGGTAACGTTCCCACCTACAATAGGAAACACTTCTATCATTTTGTTGTTGTCGGCTGTTATTTTACCGTAAAAATTTAACTCATTTAGTAAACCTACCGTTGTTGTAGTAGAAGTTTTTGTGGTAGAAAGCATTTTGTCGCTCAACACAAATGTTTGTTTGAGCTCTTCCTTTTTATTTTCGTTTTTGCAAGACGCTAAAAATGCTACTGAAAATATAATTGCGATTGCCGTTCTCATTTTTTAGAAAATTTCTTTATTGGTAATAAAATTTAAATTGATACCCGATAGGATTAATGTTTTTTTAATTTCATTAATTTGGATTGAGGATTGGTTGTAGCTTTCCATAAAATCTGTAAACTCCAACATTGTTATATTTCTTTTTTGAAAATTCAATAGCATTCCTGTGTACACTTCTTCCAAATTGCTTGTTGTAGATTTATCAATATTTTGAAATTGATTTACCTGTTGTTGCCACAATTGCCAATAGGTTTCTACTTTGGTTTGTAATTCCAATTTTTTATAGTCTTTATTTAAATTGGTTTGTTGTAATTGAGCTTCGGCTATTTTAATATTTCCCTTGTTCCTATTCCATAATGGCAAGGGTATACCTACCGTAATATTGACTTGATTTTGAAATGCTCCTCCTCGTTGGTCATAAGAAAGACCTGTTGTAATATCGGGCGTAGCTAACGATTTTTGCCATTTTAAAAACTGTGCTTGACTTTCTGCTACTTTAATAGTAGTTAAGTAGTCAAGATTACTTTCCAATGCAGTGGTTAAAATAGTTTCTTTTGAAATAAGCTTTGCTTGAAAACTTTGAATTAAATCAGGTTCATTTACTATAGGTGCAATGGTTTCAGTAATCCCTGTAAGCAGTGATAAGTTTTGTTGCGACTCTATAATATCTTTTAGTAGATTGTTTTTTTCGTTTTTTAAATTCAAAACCAAGGATTGTAAACGCACAACTTCTCTTAGTGGAATATTACCTTTATTGGCTTGAATACTATAATTATTGACCAAAGTATCTAAAATAGAAATTTGAGCAACAAGAGATTTTACTTTTTGCTGGTCAAAATATACACTGTAAAATGTTTGATTTAATTGGTATTTCAAATTTCGGAGCAATTGCTCAAACTCCAACTCGGCAATAGCCACATTGCTTTTTGCAAAGTCGATTTCGTTTTTCTTTTTACCACCTAAATAGATAAGTTGTTGTATGGCAAGTCCTTTTTGACCTCTTCCACCTATATCAAAAACTCGATTGTCTTGTGGATTTATAGCATTGAATTCACCTGATAAATAGGGCTGTTCCCATATTTTAGCTTGAATGACGGCTGCCTGCGAAGCTGAAATATTATACTGCTCGGCAACCAATTGAAGATTGTTTTTTTGAAGTTGCTCTTCTGCTTCTTTTAAAGTTAATAGCTTTTGGCTAAAACAATTAAGCGAAAACAAAGACAAGAAAAGGAATATGATATGTCGCATCTTTAACACTATTCATTATTTGAAAGTGTAATATTGAGAAGTTTACCTTTAGGCAACCTTAATATTTGGCTTAAAAATACCTTAAAGGATTATTTTTTAGGAAATTTTAAAATAAATGTATTGGCAGGGTTAGCAAAATATTGAATACTTGCTTTTTGTTGACTTAAAATTCGTTTTACTATACGCAAGCCTAAACCTAAACCTGATTTACCTATTGCATTTGCACCTCTCATAAATGGTTCAAAAATGTTTTTTTGTTCATCACTGGTTAGGTTTTGTCCATTATTTGAAATAGAAACAAGCAGATAGCCAATTGAATCCTTTATTTCAACTTTGGCAATCTTGTTGTCAGAATACAAATAACAGTTTTTAAATAAATTCTCAAATGCAATGTTTAGGAGTTCATTGTGACCAATAATTTCCATATTATCTACTGTTTCATCAATCTCAAAATCCATTTGAAAATCTGCAAAAAGTTTATTGGTTTTTTTAGCGGCATCAAATACTATTTCATCTAAATGGCATTGCTCAGTTGAAAAGGTAGAACTGTTGTCTAATTTAGAAAGCAAGAGCAGGGAGTTAGTCAAATCGGCAAGTTGTACAGCATCATTTAATAGTAATTTGTGAAATGAATAATCAATTTTTTGTTTTTTATCTTCAATAATTTTGTTTTCGATTTGAGCAATGAGTCGTGAAATAGGTGTACGCAATTCGTGGGAGGCGTTGTCTGCAAATTCCTTCTGTTTGGAATACGATTGGTTAATTCGCTCCAACATTTGGTTAAATTCAACAGCCAGTAGGTCTATTTCATTTTTCTTTTCATTAACATAAATGCGAATGTCTAAATTCTTTTCAGTAATTTCCTTTATTTTACTGTGAAATTCATCTAATGGTCGCAATAATCTCCTAACAAACCGATAGGTAAAAATCCAAGTCAATACTATAAATATCAAATAGGTAAAAATTAATATATTCATTAAATAAATCAACTTCCTTTTACCATAATTGTCGTGGGCAGAAACAAGAGCAAAATAACCTTTTTGCTTGGTATTATAATAAAAACCATACACTTCATTATTATTTTCTTTTCTAAAAAAGGTTTGATTTGCTTTTAGTTCATTTAAATCTTCAATGCTCCAATTGATTTTGGTATCATCCAAACTACTATAAATTAAATTATAGTTAATATCAAAAATGAGTGTTTTTTCATTGTACAATTTATTTAGGCTATTTTGGTCAATTATTTTAAGCAATTGCCTATCTACTTGTTCTACTTCTACCAATAATTTAATAGAAGAAATGGCTTTTTCTTTCAATCGGCTTTCAAATTCATCTTTTCTAAAATCGGCAAAAAGAAAATATATAATAGCTGCCGAAATACCAAAAACCGCAGTAAAAAGTAGAGATATATTGAATGCTATTTTGTTTTTTAAATTCATAGCGTTTCATCTTTTAAGTAATACCCGTAACCTACTTTTGTATGTATGAGCTTATTTACAACATCTTTGTCAATTTTATTTCTCAAAAAATTAATATAAACCTCAATCGTGTTTTGATTAGTTTCAATATGATAATCCCAGAGTTCATCGGCAATTTGATTTTTAGACAAAACACGCCCATTGGCCCTAGCCAAAAGTGCGAGCAATTTAAATTCTTTAGGGCTAAGTTTTATTTCACCACCACCTCGTATCACTTCTTTATTGTCAAAGTTGATTATTAAATCGGCAACTTGATAAACATTTTCAACGTGTTGTGGCTTTTCCTTTCGTCTTAATAAGGCTTTAATTCTCAACAAAAACTCCTCAAAAAAAAAGGGTTTTACCAAATAATCGTCTGCCCCGTTCTTAAATGCAGTTATCTTATTTTCTATTTCGCCATAAGCCGTGAGCATCAATATAGGAGTGTTTTTATTGTCATTTCTAATCTGTTTACAAACCTCAATTCCATTCATTCCAGGCACATTAATGTCGAGTATCACGCAATCATAATGTTTCAATTTCAGTTGACTTTTTACAAGTCCTCCATCGTAAACACAATCACAAACAAAATGATTGCCCATCAAAAAATTTACAATTTCTTTTGAGAGTATTGGGTCGTCTTCAAGTAAAAGAATGGTATTCATTGTATTAGTCTCAGGGTTTGTTTATGGTTGTGGGGCTTGCAGTTCGGTAACTCATGCAGATTATTCCGTCTTTGTCCCTCAAGAATCATACTTCCAAGTTTTCTCGCATAAAACTCAAGCAATCTAAAGTCTAAGTAAATAGATCAGCAAAATACGAAAAAAATTATGAATAATAATGTTTAGATATCTTTCGATTTTCAAAATAATTGTTCTAACTTGGGTTAAAAGGGTTTAATGGTATAGTTACTTACTTTGGAAAATCCGAGTTTTAAGGCTTTCAATACATCACCAACACTTTTGGTGCTATTGATACTGGAAATAGGTAAGAGCAGATTTTGGCAGATGCCCCCGCTCTCAATAACAATAACCACATGCTTTTTTATTCATGGTTGCGGCAGTTTCTATGCTTACTTGTTTAATGCCTTGGGTGCAGCGAGATAATCCGCTACACATTTTTTTGTGGTAGGTTTTAGAGCCAGTACTATTGCAAACATATACGTGGCCAGCCATTAGCCCTACTAAGGGTACCAAACTGCCTCTTTTTCTATAAACCCAAGGTGCCATTGGATTGGGTAAACTCCAAATATGTATGCGTTTGGCCCTAGCTTCTAGCTCTAATTTTGCGAGGCTTTTATCTGTGCTGTATTTGGTATAATGCCAAGCCAAACCTTGGGCAACCAAGGTATAATTTAAGTTGGCACCATTTACACTTACATTGGCAATGTTTCTGCCATATTTATCTTTGTTTAGTAGGGTGGCTTCTACTGTTTGTGTGCCGCAAAAGCTTTGGGTAAATTCTTTGGCTTTCTTGCCAAAATCTTGCCCCTTTTCTGGACAATCAATGCCATTTAACCTAATTTTATATTGGGTTTTATTTTGGCTCATGAGCGTAAAGGAATCGCCATCGTCTATATGAATTAAAATACCCCGTATAAGCTCGTTCTGACTCTTTGCCATAAAAGGTGAAAACAAGCATAGTAAGACACAGATAGGTTTTAACATATTATGGACTTTGCTCCAATGCCCCTTGCCCAAGTAAATAATGGATACTGCTTTCTGCACTATCCCTCCATGGCTTTATAAATAAACTGAGTAAGCGGCGCCATGGTATTAAAATGGCGGCTTATGTTTGCCAAGAATTGTGGATGAACCAAATCTTTATCACTCAGTTTGTGTTCAACAATAAAACTTTTGTGTTTAAGGTAATCTATCATAGGATTGCTTGCTTCATACCCTTTGGGAGGCCTTTGCAGGCTTTCGCCGCTTAATTTGCCAAAGGTGTTTTGAAACGTTTTGTGTTCAACAATGGCTAAAAATTCGGCTGCATTATAATCTATTTCTTGCCTAATGGCTGCTAATTTGGGAGGCATGGGCATATACGAACCGCCAGCCACAAAGCTTGCCCCTGGCTGCACATGGAGGTAATAGCCACAAAAGTCGTCTTTTTTTCCGCCCTTACTTAGGCTCAAACCGAAATTAGTTTTGTAAGGGTCTTTGTTTTTGCTGAACCTAATGTCGCGATTAATTCTAAAGATGCATTGTTTGGGTTCAAGCAAGGCTATTTCTTTGTCAAATTTACCCACTTCTGCTATGGCTAAGGCTGCAAATTGAATCCACTCTTTGCGCAAACTTTCATAGGTTTTTCGGTTGTCATCAAACCATTCTTTGCTATTGTTTTCTGATAATTCTTGAAGAAAAGAAAGTAATAATTTAAAGTTCATAGTACGTATTTTTAAACAGCGCCTTTAATGATATCATCTACTACAGCGGGGTCTAATAAAGTAGAAGTATCGCCAATATTTGCCGTTTCGCCTTCGGCAATTTTACGCAAAATTCTGCGCATAATTTTGCCACTTCTGGTTTTGGGCAAACCTGTTACAAATTGTATTTTATCTGGTTTGGCAATGGCGCCAATAATGCGCGATACGGTTTGTAAAATATCTTGTTTGGTTAAACTTTCCTCGTGGTGCGAACCTTCAAAAATTACATAAGCGTATATTCCCTGTCCTTTTATATCGTGCGGGTAGCCAACCACCGCACTTTCTACCACACCACTGTGCATATTAATGGCATTTTCTACTTCAGCCGTTCCAATTCTGTGTCCGCTTACGTTTAATACATCATCTACCCTGCCCGTAATGCGGTAATTTCCCTCTTCATCTCTAAGGCAACCATCGCCGGTAAAGTACATGTTTGGATAGGCTGTAAAATAATTGGTTCTACAACGCTCATGGTCGCCATAAGTGGTTCTAATTACACTTGGCCAAGCTTGTTTAATGCATAGGTTTCCGCTCACGCCATTGCCTACTAGTTCTTTGCCATTTTCATCTACCAACACAGGCAAAACACCTGGCAAGGGTAGGGTAGCATGGGCAGGTTTTTGCGGGGTAACACCTGCTAAATTTGAAATCATAATACCACCCGTTTCTGTTTGCCACCAAGTATCTACAATGGGGCATTTACCTTTTCCAATATTCTGGCTGAACCAATGCCACGCTTCTTCATTAATTGGTTCACCCACGGAACCCAAAACTTTGAGTGAACTAAGGTCTTTATTTTTTACATAGTCTAATCCAAAACCCATTAAGCTTCTGATAGCAGTTGGCGCCGTATATAAAATGTTTACCTGGTGTTTGTCTACAATTTCCCAGAACCTGCCAGCATCTGGCCAAGTAGGAATTCCTTCGAACATAAGGGAAGTAGCACCTGCGCTAAGTGGGCCGTATAAGATGTAACTATGACCAGTAATCCAGCCAATATCTGCGGTACAAAAGTGCACCATGCCTTTTTGGTATTGAAATACATTTAAAAAAGTATAATTTGCCCAAAGCATATAGCCTGCAATGCTATGCACAACCCCTTTGGGTTTACCGGTAGAGCCAGATGTATAGAGGATAAATAGCGGGTCTTCTGCGTTCATAGGTTCAGCCGGAAAAGAAACCACTCCATTTTTCTCTACTTGATGTTCGGCATGTTCCATTTCGTCTTCCCACCAAACATCTCTCCCTTTAAGCATAGAAACTGGGGTTCTGGTGCGGGTATACACCACTACCTTTTTTACTAATTTGTTTCCAATAAGGGCATCATCAATAAGGCTTTTTAGCGGAATATTTTTATTGCCTCTTTCGGCGCCATCGCAGGTAATTATAAATGCTGCTTGGGCATCTTCTAATCTATCTGCAATGCTTTGGGCAGAGAATCCGCCAAAAACAACCGAGTGTATGGCGCCAATTCTGGCACAACCTAAAACGGCATAGGCAAGTTCTGGCACCATGCCCATATAAATACAAACCCTATCGCCTTTTTTTACACCTAAATTGGTGAGCATTTGGGCTACTTGGCAAACCCTTTTATGCAGCCTATTATAGGTTACAATGCGGGTACGTTCTTCGGGGTTATTGGGTTCCCAAATAATAGCAGCTTCCTCGCCACGGGTGGCTAAATGCCTATCAATACAGTTTTCTGTAATGTTTAATTGTGCGCCTGCAAACCATTCTATTTTGGGTTCAGTAAAATTCCAATTTAAAACACTGTCCCACTTTTTTTTCCAAACAAAGTTTTCGGCAATCTCTGCCCAAAAAGCTTCCGGATTTTCAATGCTTTTTTGATATACCTCGTGGTATTGTGCTAAGGTTTTAATTTGGTATGGGTACGTCATACATAAATAGTTAAAAAAATGAATTACGAATGTAATAAATTCATTTAAATAAGGAGGCTGGAAATTCTAAACTCATTAAACTGAAATTAATATAAGTAGCATTTTGTTGAATAGAATAAAGCTGTTAAGTTTTTGAAGGGTAGGCATAAAAGCTGTATTTTCTTGAATTTTACTTTAAAAAAATGGCATTATTTTCGTTTTAAAATATTGAAAATTAATTTATTATGTGTTTTTAATTCAATTAATATTTTTTATAAATCGAATAAAAACAATCCATTATCAATTCATAAAAATTATCACAATAATTGACAGGCAGTTTTTTTCTAGTCACGTAATTTATTATATGAAATTAAAAATTGGAACAAAAGAGTGTAGTTAAACAAACTTATATAATTAAATAATACTGAACCAAAATAAATAAAAAAAAACCCAATAATTATGCAAAAAAATCTACTAAAAATTCCCCTTTTAATGATGTTATTGTTTGCCATAACAAGCATTCATTTTAAGGCGCTAGGGCAAGCTAATATTGCTCCTACGGCAACGGTAAGTGCTTTTGGTAACAACCAAGCACCCTTTCAATGGAATCAAATTAATGATCTTAATTTTGGAACCTGTGGTACGCAACAAGCCTTTGTTTGGACACCCGGGCCGCCTAATGGCACAGAGTTTATGCTTTGGGAATGGACTTCCCCAAAACGTATTGATAGAATTATCATTCATCATGCCGACATGACCAGCCGCTTTTTAACAGGTGGTACTGTTCAAATTTGGAATGGGTCTAGTTTTGTGAATGTACATACTTTTTCAGGGTTAAGTCAGGCATTATGTGTAAACACCATTGTTTTACCTTCTCCAGTAACCACACTTCAGTTAAGGATTACCAATTTTGTGATGGGAACTGGGCAAAACAGTAATCCAAATTTTAGAGAAATTGAAATTATTGAAGCGCCTTCATCTTTTAACGATGCGGGTGTTGTAGCTATAGATTCACCAGCTGTTTGGATTACAGGTAACACCAATGTTGTTGCTCGTATTCGTAATTTTGGTTTGAACCAAATTACTTCTGCAAATGTTAATTGGGAACTAAATGGTGCTCCGCAAACCAGTATTCCATTTACTGGTCTTTTAGATACAAGTGGTGGAGCTGGTTCTACTACTGCCTTAGTTAATTTGGGTAGTGTTAATTTTACAAATAATCAATTATATAGAATAAAAGCATGGACAAGCTCTCCTAACTTTCTGCCAGATACCTTAAACTTAAATGATACTACCACTAGGTTACTAAGATCACCATTGAGTGGAAGTTATACTATTGGCAGTAATAACTGTGATTTTATAAGCATCACAGAGGCAAATTCAATTTTAGCAGCTGCAGGAGTATCTGGGCCAGTTGTTTTTAATTTATGCGACACCTTGTACGCAGCCTCAACGGGAGAAACTTTTCCAGTAATTTTATCTTCTGCAAGCGGAATGAATGCTGTAAACACAGTTACTTTTAAACCTTTATTTGGTAATGTGCCGCTTATTTCGCTAAACCAAGGTTCTCCAGCCTTTATTTTAAATAACGCTAAGTACTTTATAATAGATGGCCGTGATACCTTTAGTTCAACAACGCGCAGTTTAATCATAGAAAATACGGGTATTACTGCCGGTGCAGCTATTATTAATTTGCAAAACGATGCAATTGCCAATACCATTAGAAATGTTGTAATAAGATTTAATAATACTTCTACTATTGCGGGTGCAATCAATATTTTGGGTAGTACTTTATTTTTAGGTAATGATAGCAATCAAATTGTTAATAATTATTTTGTAAGAAGTTCGGCAGGTCCGTATACCATTGGTGTATTCTCTCAAGGTCAATCTAATGTTATTCAAAACAATAATAATGTTATCAGTAACAATGAGTTTAATGGATTTACGTTTAATGGTATTCAAATTAGTGCAGGTAATAATGGTAATGGCTCATTTTGGCGTATAACAGATAATAGTTTTTTTGATTCTTCTTCGGTTACCAATCAACTTTCGACTTGGTCGGCTATTAACTTTATACCGGGAACCATAAGTGGCTCGGTGGGCAACCGCATTACTGGAAATTTTATTGGTGGTACTGAAGCTATGGCATCAGGCAATCCGCTTACTAATAATTCAGTAGTTTTACGTGTGGGTATTCAATTTACCGCAAGTTTGGGTACGGCTAATATTATTTCTGGCAACCATATCAAGAATTTCTTTTTACCAAATACCACGGCTACTAGTGGTTTTACTGGTATCCAATTATCGGGTGGTGTGGGCGTTATCGATAGTAATTTTATTAGTAATATTCTCACTTTTAACAATGCCTTAACTGTTGGTATTAACGCTACTGCGGCAGCAAATTATGATATTACCCGCAATCAAATTCATACGATAAGATTAAACAATATTGGAACCACAGGTGCGATTAGAGGTATTGTTACCAGTTCGGGTCAAACAGTAAATATTTTAAACAACGTTGTTAAAGGATTTAGAACAGATTCAAGAAATACAGGAACTTCAACTGCTTCCTCAGTAATTGGTATCAATTCTCAAGCTTCAAGTAACAATGTTACCATTGCCAATAATTTTATTGGAACTTTGGACGAACCTTTAGTAAACGCCCACAACTTCACTTCCAATATTTCTGTACAAGGTATTGTTGTTTCGAGTGGTACCAACATTATTGAGAACAACGTGATTGATGGTTTAATTTTGGACTCTACAGCGCAAACAACGTTTAGTTCTTCTACTGGTGCGGCAATGAATGGAATTCTTTGTTTTGCATTTAGCGGTGGGCAAATCATTAGAAACAATACGGTTAAGCATCTATTCCAAAGGTCTGCTGCGGCTGCACAAACAAGCCAAATAAACGGTATCTGTTATGCAAGTTCTGGTTTTACTACCATTGAAAACAATATAATTCACAGCTTATTTAGTCGTTCAACCAATACCAGTACCTCTACATCTGCGGCATTAAATGGTATTAATTTTGCTTCTTCGGGTAGGGCAATTATTCATAATAATTACATAGATTCTATTGTTTTATTACCGGCAACCATTGCTACTAATCAGGTTAATGGTATCTTAGTTTTTGGAACAAATGGAAACAGGGTAACTAATAATGTTATAAAAACTATTTTTAACTCTTTTACAAGTACTAATCCGGGAATTTGTGGTATTCAATATGTTACATCATTAACCAATCAAGTTTGTGAAGGAAATACCATTTTTGGTTTAGTAAATAGACATACTGCATCAACGGGTTCAGTTGTAGGTATTAGGTTATTTACTTCTACACAATTAACCGATAATATCAATGTTATTAATAGAAACTTTATTCATAGTTTCTCAATGCTTGTTAATGCCTCGGTTGGAACATTAACTGGTATCGATGTGCTTTCTGGTACACAAACGTTATCTAATAATATTATTCGTTTAGGGATAGATACTGCAGGAAACGCATATACCAACGCAAGCAATATTAATGGAATTTTAGATAATACATTCAGTACTACAACTGTAAACAGATACTACCATAATACAGTTTATATTGGAGGTAGCCCTGTTTCTGGAACCGCTCAAACGGCTGCTTTTAGAGCCGCAAGTTCTGGTTCTCAGTGGCAAGATATTCGCAATAATATTTTTGTAAATTTAGTTAACAACAATGGCGCTTTGGGAACCAATGCAGCAATCGCATTAGCTTCAGCCCCATTTGCCCAAAGTATTATCAACTACAATATTTTATGGGCGGGTTCTGGTCTAACCAATAACTTCATCGGAACTGGACCAGGTAATGCTACTACCATGACTGGCATAGCTGGTTGGAGAAGATTAAGTGGAAGGGAAGTGAATGGTATTCATGGCAATCCTGGTTTGTTAAACCCAGCTGCTGCTAACTTGTTACCCTCTAATATGCAATTGGGAGCTGCTAATATTGCTGAATCTGCTGGAGACATGGATGTTGCGGTTTTGGTACCAAACGATTTTAATGATGCTAACCGTTCTTCAAATACACCTACTGATATAGGTGCTTGGTCATCGGCTACGCATACCTTAACCTCCGATTTAATTCCTCCTGTAATTACGTATACGCCATTAACCAATACTTCATTATTAAACAGCAGAACCTTTACAGCAAACATTTTGGATGTACATTCTGGTGTTCAGTTTGGTGCATTGGAGCCACGCCTTTATTTTAACAAAAATAATGGCACCTACTTCTCAACACCAGGTGTTTTATTAAGTGGTAATAGTAGAAGCGGTGTTTGGGCATTCACCATCGACAGTGCTTTATTGGGTGGTTTTACGGTGAGTGATGTGATTCGTTATTATGTTATTGCTCAAGATAGCGTAAATAATTATGCTACTTTCCCTACCTATGCCATTGCCACCAGCCCATCAGCGGTAACTACGCCTCCGGCAACTCCGTTTCAATATCAAATATCTGAACCTTTACCTTTAATTATTACAGTTGGACCAACAGGAAATTTCCCTAATTTAACAGGAACAACGGGCTTATTTAATGCAATAAACACACGTTTTTTACAAGGAAATACCACCGTTTTATTGGAAGCAGGTACGATTGCAGAAACGGGCACATTTGGTTTGAACCAATGGCTAGAAGTAAGTGGAAATACGATAGGTAACTTTAATTATACCCTAACCATTCGTCCGATATCTTCAACACAAGTAATACTTACAGGTAATGCAACAATGGCTGATGGATTAATTAGGCTAAATGGTGCTGATCGTGTTCATATTTTGGGTTACGACTCGCTTGGATTACCAAGCGATACCAATTTAATTATTAGAAATATTGCTACGAGTCAGCCAGCTTTAACTTTATTAAACGACGCTGTAGATAATAGATTCGTACAAGTAATTTTTGAATCTAGAAATACAGGTACTGCCACTGTAAATGGTGGTGTGGCAAGAATTAGTCCAACTTCTATTGCAACAGGTAATGATAATATTGTTTTTTCGGCATGTCATTTCAGACGAGATTACACCAATACAACTTTCCCTGGAACACCAGGTATTTTGTTTGCTGCTTCGGGAACTACAGGTGTTAATAGAGAAAACGATAATTTAACCATTGAAAATAGCTTTTTCTATAACTTTAATTTTAATGCCATTCAAATTGGAACAGGTACAGGAAACAATCAGATTATTAGAAATAATCAGTTTTTCCAAAATGAGGGAATATTCCATACCACCTCTCCAACTGTAATCAACTTTATACCAGGAGCTGTTTCTAACAATGATTCTATTGTAAATAATACTATTGGAGGAAATGCCGCAAACTTAACTGGTAATTGGATTCCAGTGGCTACTGCAACAGGTTTAACATATACGGGTATTTTAGCTAGTTCAGGTGTTGGAACAGGAACAGTTATCCATGGAAATAGAATTGCAAATATTTTACACAATCAAACTGTAGCTTCTACATTTACGGGTATACAAGTAAATAATGGTGGAGGAGCAGTAAGAATAGAAAGTAATTATATTGGTGATACTTTGAAAGCAGATAATATTCTACATTCTGGAAATAATATCATGTTAGCTATTAGTTGCCAAACTGGTTCGAATTCTTTTATCAACAATAACCTCATTGCTAATTTAACCAACAACAATCCTTTGGGTATAAGTGTTGCTGTAAATGGTATTAGGGCATGGAATCAAACTGCCATCTTAGAAATAAAAGGCAATAAAATTCTTAATTTAAAAGATTCTAGTAACAATACAGGAAGTACTACAGGTGCTGCCATGGTGGGTATCAACGTTTCATCTTCTACCAACTCTATTTTGATTGAGAATAACTTAATTTCTGGATTGCAAAACAACTCCGTAACGGTTGCTTCTTCTAGTCAAGTAATTGGAATTTTGAATACAAGTGGCTTACCATTTATATTAAACAACACGGTTGAAAATTTAACAGGTAGATCATTGAGTACAGGATCAAATACCATTGCTACTATACTTGGTATTTCTTCTTCTTCTTTCACGCCAAATCAGCAAATAAGGAACAATATTGTTAGAAACTTATTATACAATAACCCATCGCCAGCATCCACTCAAATGATTGGTATTCTTCAGGCAAGTGGTAGTGGTCATGTTATTACCAATAACTTGGTACATAACTTAAGAACCAATAGTAGTAGTATCAATACAGCTACTACTTCTGCTGTTATAGGTATTTCTCATATAGGTTCGGGAAGTCAGTTAACGATTGCTCAAAATACAGTGCACACCATTGAATCGTTTGGTTCAGCCAGTAATTCTTTGGTTGGTATTTTATACCAAGGTACTACAACTTTAGCAAGTAATAATATTGCAAGAAACAATATACATAGCTTTAGATTAGGAGGTTTGTCTGGTGGAAGAATGATTGGAATTCAACAAAATAGTGGGTCATTCACGAGATATGCGAATAACATGATTCGTTTAGGTGTCGATTCTGCTGGAACTCCTTATACCGGTCCGTTCGAAGTAAATGGTATCTTAACTGATATTGCTGGTAATTTTGAATATTACCATAATAGCATTTATTTGGGTGGTTCGCCTTCAAATGGGTTTGCAGTAACCTCTGCCATTAGGTTAAATGGTACACCAATTGGAACCCAGGTTTACGATGTGCGCAACAATATTTTGGTAAATGCAGTAAGCAATACAGGTACTGCATCTGGTAAGAATTTTGCGTTAAGAATTACTGCATTACCAGTAAATGCTAGTAGCTTGGTTTCTAATTATAATTTAATGCATACACCAGGAACTGGTGGTTTGGTTGCGGGTACAAATATAGTAGACTATGCTCTTTTAAACGGTTTAGCTGGATGGAAGAGAGCTTCTGGATATGATTTGCAAAGTGCCATTGATTCTCCTTCATTTATCAATGCATTGGGTAGTGCTTTCGATGTTAATTTAAGATTAGCTCCAGTAAATCCAGTGGAAGGTAGTGGAGACCCTTCAATTTCCAACCTTGTTACCGAGGATTTTGATGGAGCTTGCAGAAGTTGCTCAACCGCAACTGATATTGGAGCACATGCTGGTAACTTTACACTTTCTGCGGATGTAATTGCACCAACTATTTCTTATACTCCAATTAGCAATCAAGGAAATGCTACTGGTCCGTATACGTTTTCTGGTGTAGTTATTAGGGATAACGTAGGTGTTCCTTATCTTAATTCACTTGTAGCGCCAAAACTCTATTATAAAAAGGGAGTAAATGGAACATTTACCTCTGTGGCTCCAATAGCTCAAACTGGAACTCCTGCGAATAAGGTATTAAGCTTCGAAATTTCTTATACACCTTTTGGTGGCGTGCTACCTGGTGATACCATTTTCTATTTTGTTATGGCACAAGATAGTTTGGGTGCAAACCTTTCTTCTCACCGCCCTTTTGCCATTGCAACAGATGTAAACACTTTGGTTAATGAACCACAAACGTTGGATTCTTATTTAATTCTTCCTGTTATTCCTGCTAATTCTAAGTTTTACGTAGGTAGTGGCCAAACTTACCCAACCTTAACAGGTGCTGGTGGTTTGTTTGAATACTTAAATAGCAATACCATTGGAGGTAATGTAACCGCAGTAATCACGTCTAATCTTGTTGAGCCTGGAACTTTTGCCATTAACCAAATTGGTACGGGAGGTTTAGCCGGTGGAAACTTTAGCATAACCATTAGACCTGATTCTAGTGCACTCACAACACCACGTATTGTTTCAGGGTCTGTTGCATCTGGCTTAATTCGCTTAAATAGCTCAGATAGAGTTAAAATTACTGGTATACCTGATTTAAGTAGCAACGCATCTTTAAGAAACTTAACGTTGCGCAATAGTGCAAATGGTCCGGTTGTTTTATTTTTTAATGGTGCTCAAGAAAATGCCTTGATTAATTTAACCATTGAAGGCTCAAATTCAACTGCATTTAATGCTGTAAATAGTGGCTTGGTATCTTTTGCTGGAAGCAACACAGGGGTAGGAAATAATTTTGATACGGTATCAAATTGTATTGTTAGAAATGATTTATCAGTTGCTTTCCCTTCAGGGGTTCCAGCTACTTTGGTAAACAGTGTGCATACCGGACTAACATTAAACAGTAATAATGTTATTATCAATAATCAGTTCTCAAATGCTTCTACGGCTTATGTGAATATTGATGCAGGTTCTGGTGATTCTTGGACTGTTTCGGGGAATAGTTTCTTCAACAATTTGCCAATATTAACAACCAATGCTTTATCTATCAGACTTAATGGAGGTTTCTTATCGAACGGACATTCTATTCAGAATAATATTATTGGAGGTACTTCTGCCAATGCTGGGGGTTTACCATGGACGAGCAATGTGTTTGCTGCTTGGAACCAAATACAGTTAGCGGTAGGCAATAGTTCTGCTACTTTGGTAAACGGTAATATCATTAGAAACATGCGCTTTGCACAAATTTCCAGTGGTACTCAATGGAATGGTATTATTGCTACTTCTGGAATGTTGAATATAACCAATAACCAAATTGGAGACTCTACTGTAGCTGGAGGTATTGAATTAAATCCGCCAACAACACATAATGGTATTGCTATCAATGCCACTGTAACAGCACCATTAATATTAAGTGGAAATAGAATTACTGGAATTGCCTTAAATAATCCAGGTGCATTTTTAAGCTTTAATGGTATATTGGTAGCTGGTGGTATTGCAGATATCAATAATAACACCATTGGGTCTACTACCATTCCAAACAGTATTGTTCACAATGCTAATAGTTCTGTTCGCGGTATATTAATCTCAACTGCTGCTAATGTGGATCCAGCAACAAAAGTTAATTATAATACAATAGCTAATATTACTTGTTTAGGAAATCAAATTAGTGTGAGTTTAGGTGGTATTTTTGTTCAAGGTACTACGGCTGCTCAAATCACAGGTAATACCATATTTAACTTGCGTTCTCTCTCTTCAAATGTAACTGTAACACCAACTTCTTTCTCATCGTTTGGTATTGCCATTGCGGCAGCAACCTTACCAGGAGCAAGCATTACGAGCAATACAATTTATAATATAGATGCAGCTAATGCGGGTAATTTAACAACTAATGCTGCAGGTATTATTATACAGTCTGCTAATAGAGCTAATATAATTGGTAACCGTATATACGATATTAGAAATGCTAGTACCTCAACTGCGGTTAACCCAATGGCTACAGCAAATGGTATCTTTATTACTTCTGCTATTAATACGATTGATGTTGTTAATAACCAAATAACTTTAGGTCTGAACCAAAATAATAATGTTCAATTTAATGGTATTTGGCAGAGTAACGCTGGGTTTGATGGTTTCTATTATAATAACTCAGTTGTTATTGCTGGTAATTCAAATGGAGCCATTCCTACCTACGCTTTCCATAGAGGTACCAACGCTACTTTTGAAACTACTTCTGGTGTAACTGCTATTAATAATATTTTTATTAATAATAGAACAGGTACCTCAAGCAAACATTATGCTATTGCCAATGAAGTGGCAGGTTTTGTATCTGGTTCTGGTTGGAGTTCTCTTAACTATAATTTCTTGTCATCGGCTCAAGCCAGTACTGTTGGTTTGTGGGGAGGTTTAGATAGAAATATTTCTGAATGGAGAACAAGCACCAATGCTGATAGAAATTCTTGGAGTGAATTATCGTCTATCGTTAATCCAACAAGTGTATTTACCAGTTTGGCTTCTGGAAATTTGAACGTAAATACTACTTCTCCATTAAGTTGGTACTTTAATGGTAAAGGTATTGCTGGTGCAAGCGTTGCTAATTTAAATATGGATATTGATGGAAACCCTAGAGGTACCAGCTTAGGATTTGGAATTGATATAGGTTCAAACGAATTTAATACCACAACCACTCCACCACAGGTTAGTGTATCTGCGGCGCCAATGGCAAATGGTACAAGTATTTTAAGTTTTGCTTCTCGTGAAATAGCCACGGTATTGTGGGGTGCATCAGGTACTGTTCCAAGTGCTATAACAGGTGCATACTACAGTGGAACTAATCCTCCTGCAACATTCTCGCCAGCTAGGTTCTTTAATGCCTACCTAGATTTAGGTGCTACAGGTGGATCTGCTTATTCGTATAGAGTAACTTTAAATTACGACCTTGCTTTATTAGGGTCAGTAAGTTCAGAAAGCAGTATCCGTATTGCATCAAGAATTGCAAATACTTGGGCAGTAGATTCGAATACAGTTCTAAATGTAAGTAATAGAACAGCCGCAAATACTGTTTCAAATACAGCCATGGGTGTATTTACCGGAACAGATATTACAGCGCCGCTTCCAGTTCAAATGAGCTTCTTTACAGCAATGGCCTCAAATGAAGATGTTATATTATCTTGGGCTACGGCTTCTGAGTTAAACAACAAAGGCTTTGAGTTGGAGCGTTCTTATGATGGAATCAATTTTGAAAACTTTGGTTTTGTTAAAGGAGCTGGCAATTCGGTTCGAACCCAACGTTATAGCGCAACTGATATCAATGCATTTACCAACAGTAATACCTTATACTATCGTTTAAAACAAATTGATTTTGATGGTATGTATACATATTCTTCGATTGCTGTAGTTAATAAAAATGCGCTCGAGGGTTTTGTAAGCAATGTTTTCCCTAATCCATTTGTGTCTGATTTTATTGTTCAAATAAATACACCACAAAGCGGAAAGGCAGAGCTTACCTTAATTGATATTACAGGTAAAATTGTAGCAAGCAGAACAGATGATTTGGTTATAGGTGGTAATCTGATAGATTTCACTGAAACAGCCGCGAATTCAGGTGTTTATTTCTTAACTATTAAGCAAGGAGATTTCTACACAGTGCAGAAAATTGTAAGTGTAAAATAATCCAATAAGCTTTATCTTAAAAGGAGGCTGTCTTAAAAAGGCAGCCTCCTTTTTTATTTTTTAGGCAAGTAAAACAGAAAACAATATTTTTGCGCCCTAAAAATTGAAAGCATGAGCACAACATTAAGCAAATTTGATTACAAGGAATACGTAGACCAGGCAGTAGATTTTGATACTTATTTACATACAATGGAGGCAGAAGCAGCCCTCAAAGCAACAGAAGGGTTATTGGCTTACGTTCCAATGAATTTACAACGTGTAAGCAGGATTTTAAAAACATACCAAGCATCAAGTGAATTATTGAGTTGCCTAAAAGACATAAAGCATCCCTTAATTTGGCTGGTTATTTCTGAAAATTGGTGTGGAGATGCGGCACAGATTGTGCCAGTGATGCAAAAGATTGCCTTGTTATCTGAGGGTAAAATTTCCCTTAAGTTGATATATAGAGATGCGCATCTTCCATTAATAGATGCTCATTTAACAGGCGGTAGCCGTTCTATTCCTAAATTAATACAGCTAGATTCTCATTTTAATTTAAATGCCGTTTGGGGCCCACGCCCCAATGAAGCACAAGAACTGGTATTAACACTTAAGAAAAACCCGGCCACCGCTGCTACTTATTCTGAAGAACTGCATAAATGGTATGCACAAAACAAACAAAATTTTATAGAACGTGATTTAATTAAAGCCATACAAAAATCTGCTGCTTTTTGTCCTGATTGCTTTATTTAACTCAGATTATTTTCCGTCGCTTGGCAAACCAATAAGCGGAGTTTTACCGTCGGTAATAATAGTTTTAGTATTTGGCGAAGTAGATAAGCTTTTAAAAGCATCTATTTGCTTAAATTTAAGGATGGTAGGTGTTAAGCTTTTGTCTAACATATCGTTTGCTTTAGCGTTTGCTTCTGCTTCAATTTTGATTGCGTTGGCCCTACCTTGGGCTTCTAATTCCAATATTTGTTTTACCCCTTCAGCAGCAATAATTTTTGAGTTTTTGTCGCCTTCTGCTTGCAATACTTTTCTTTCTGCTTCTTTGCGCTCCCTATCTTTTAAAAATTCCATTCTTTGTGCTTCTTGTTCTGATTGCAACTTTTCTTCTATTGACCTTGATAAACCTTGAGGCAATACAATCGACTTTAAAAGCACTGCTTCGATAATAAATCCTTTATTTTCTAGTACTTCCATCATTCTCTCCCTTATTCTAATTTCTATGGTAGCACGTTTGGCGCTATGCATGTCTTTGGCATCAAACTGCGAGCATACGTCGGCAGAGGCCGATCTAAAAACAGGAAGAATAAGGACACTCTGATAATCTAATCCGGTATATCTTAAAATATTGTGAACTTCGCTCGTTTTTATCTTGTATAAAATGGAAATGTCTGATTGTACGGTTAATCCTTCTTTGGATGGTAAGCCAACATTTATTTCTAAGTTGATAGTATTTATAGGAACTCTAATCATAGTAGAAATAAATGGATTAAACACCCTAAAACCTGCGTGGTAAACATCTTTGTTTAACTTGCCTAGTGTACGTTTCACCGCTACTTCGTCCTGAATAATTGTGGTGCAGGAACTTAAAAGAAAAACAGCGACAACAGCGCTCATTTTTAATATTGTTTTCATAATTTGTTGGTTAAAACATCTAAACATTTTTAATGCCTTATTTGTTTTAAATTTGTACATTTTATTTGATATTTTTCAATCCTAAATAAACTACAAATCAGACAATTATCTGACAAACAATTTTAGGTTGAGGCTTGTACAAATGGTTTTTATTTTTGTTTTTATCTTAGTTTTTATGTTTCATTATCAGGGTAAAAAAAATATTTAGAAAATATTAATAAACCATTGTTGACCCAACTTGTAATAATCAGTCACAACATATATGAACTACATGAAAAAAATTAATTTTTTAGCCATTGCTGTAGTAGCTACCGCGATGATTTTTACAGCTTGTAAAAAGGAAGACACCAAAACAGAAACGCCAGCACCTTCTGCTCCAGTTCAGAAAACCATTGCTGGCATTGCTAGCGGCGATACCACTTTCTCCATTTTAGTGGCAGCTTTAAACAAAGCTGGTTTAGTAGCTACTTTAAACGGAACAGGAAATTTTACTGTTTTTGCTCCAACCAATGCCGCATTTAGAAAATATGAAATAGATGAAAAGGTAATTAGTGAAATTACTGATGCCGAGGATATCGAGGAGTTAAAAAGCGTTCTCTTATACCATGTTCTAGGAAGCGAAGTTAAAGCTGCTCAACTTACCAATGCGTATGTTCCAACATTGTTTACCGTTAATGGCAATGGTGTTTCATTAAAAATTGGTATTGCTCCTGTTAAATTAAATGCCGAGGTAAATGTAACTACAGCAGATGTAGATGCAAGCAATGGTGTTATTCACATTATTGATGATTTGCTTTTCCCTCCAACCATTGTAGATATTGCTTCAAACGACCCATTGTTTAGTACATTGGTTGCAGCGGTAGGTAAGGCAGGTTTAGTTGAAACGCTTGATGAAACAGAAAATTTAACTGTTTTTGCTCCAATCAACCAAGCTTTTACAGATATTAATTTTGATCTAGAGGCTACAAGTAAAGAAGCTTTAACACCCATTTTAACAGCTCATGTTTTGGGTAGCCAAGTAAGATCTACTCAAATAATGAACGGACAAAAAGTTACTGCTTTAAATCCAGCTGTAGAGCTTACCTTTAACACTACGTCGGGTGTAAAATTAAGCGGTGGAAAAACAATTGATGCCTCTGTATTAGCTGCGGATGTGCAGGCTACTAATGGTGTTATTCACGTAATTAATAAAGTAATTTTGCCATAATACGTTTTAGGTTTTAATTTTAGAAAGGAGAGAGCATGCCACGTTGTATGCTCTCTTTTTTTATTTAACCCTATTAAAACTAAGTAATCCATTGCAACAATATGAATATAAAAAAATGCTATCATTAGTCACAATATGGGCTATTTCGCCTCTATGTGAAAGTTTTGGAATAACAATAAATTCTCCATCGTTAGAATAAAAGGTTTCTTTGGTAAATGAGCAGTGTAGTTTTTTGCCAGTTATGCTTTGGCTTTTACCGGGTATTAAATTATACGAAGCGGTTGAGTCTTTTTCGCTTAAATTATAGATGCCGTAGCTGGTAAATTTATTTCCACTTGTTTGAAATTGACTAACAGAATCGCCATAAAATTTCATATAAAACAAGTTGGTAGGGCTTGTACTCAAATTTCCTTGTGTATTAACGGAGTAGCTATTTACACGCCATGTTCCTTGAAGTGAAAATACTTCTGGTGACGCTTCAGTTTCTTTTTTACAGGCAGAAATGGTAAATAAAAATAGGGCTATTGCAGATAATATAGTTAATTTCATATGATTATTTTTATGCAAAGTAGTTGTATGATAATCTTTAAAAAAAGAGGCATATCAACTTTAGTAAACTATTAAGAAATTTTTGGTTCAAACCGAATAAGTATTTGGGAGTTTACATATAAAAGTGGCACCTTGCATGGGTATGCTTTTTACCTCAATGGTTCCGCCATGTTTTTCTAAAAGTTCTTTGCAAATAGGCAAACCCAAGCCTGTTCCTTTTTCTTGTTCTGTGCCAAGCGTGCTGGTTTTTTCTGAAATATCAAAAAGTAACGGAATTTTTTCATTTGGTATACCAACTCCATTATCTTGAACGGTGAAACTTACGCCACCTTCTATATTCAATATATGGAGCCAAATTTGGCCACCTCTATGGGTAAATTTTATAGCATTGCTTAGTAAGTTTCGCAATACGGTACTCATTATGTTTTTATCTAACATTAACGGCATGTTTACTTGGTTTTGAACCGAAACTTTTAGCTCTTTTTTCTCCAAATTTACCCGCACCAAATCTATTACCTCATCCACTAAAATTTGAGGGTCAATTAGGCTCGGGTTAAATGCAAGCGTTCCAATTTTTAACCTCGACCATTCGAGTAAATTTTGAAGCAAATCGCTGGCTCTTTTTGAGGATATTTCTATAGCATGGGCATGTTTTGCTAAATCACTGTATTCTCCTGCTTCTATTTGTTCTTTTAAAATTTGAGATAAGGCCACAACATTGCCAAACGGACTTTTTAAATCGTGTGCAATAATGGAAAACAACTTGTCTTTGGCGCGGTTGCTTTCTTCTAGTTCACTTGCTGTTTCCTGTAATTTATTAATTAGTTTTTTCTCCTCGGTAGTATCTTCAACTGTAGTTAAAACCAAGGTTTCAGAATCTGTTTTTATAATGGCAGCATGTAAAAGTCCTTCGAAAACACTTTGGTCTTTTCGTTTAAACCATGCTTTTTTATTGTGTAATTCTCCTTTTTCTATGAGTTCTGAAACAAGCTTATTGCGCACCTCCAAATCTACCCAAAGGTTTAATTCTTGAGATTCTTTGCCAATTACTTCTGCTAAGTTATAGCCAGTTATTTTTGTAAAGCTGTCGTTTACTTTAAAGATAGTATTGGTGGCAGCATAGGATAATATTATGGCATTGGGTGCATGCCGAAATGCCATATAAAATTTTTCATCTTGTAATTTTATCTCTTCTATAAGCCTTCTGTTTACTGCAATTACAATGGAAAAGCTAAGCAATACGCTTAAAATGCTATATGCTATAATAACGAATGCCTCAAATAATCCGCTATCAAAATAGCTTGTTAAGTTTTGATGGGTGCCTACTATTTTAGATATCCGAATGATATTAATGAGAATATAAAGCCAAATAAGGACTTGAATATCTCGTGTTAAGCTTTTGTAATAGGCATTAATATCTCTAGATAAAAACCAAATACTTTGCAAACTAATCCCTATAAAAAACAAGGAAAAGCTTATCATTCTTAAATTTACCTGAGGGCTAATGTATGTATGGTAATATAGGAAGATGCTATAAATAGCTATCAACAATAGGCTTTGTAATTTTCGAGGTTTTTGTCCGATAAAGGTGGATAGTCCGAAATACAACAAAACCATTCCCCCAAGGCTTAGTAAATTTGAAATAATTATGGAGAAGAAATCGGGAATTTGTCCCCTTAAAATCACAAGTACTAAGGCTATGGCTTGCCAAAAAAAACTCAGAAAAAACAGGTGTAATCCTTCATATTTATTCTTATGTGTACGCCACAAACTTGCAAGCACAAGCGAACCAGATAAAACAATGAAAATATAAAATAAAAAAGCAGTTCTTATTTCTAAATGCATGGGGCAATATAGTTTTACTTTTTTATTTGCAACTATGATATTAATCAGGGATTTATATATCTTTTAGTAGGCAACTTATAAGCTCTGTTACTATTATGGTTTGGGCTGTAGTTTGTAATTTTCATAGGCTACCACACGTCTTCTCGATTTGTTAAAAGCAAGCATCCCACCAGCGGCAGCTGCTACCGGACTAATTGGATAAACGAATATTCCTGCTATCATACCTAGGGCTGTACCTCCCAATGTTGGCCAAAATTCTCCCTTTATGTTTTCTGTGTTTCCTAGTTGATGAACCACTGCTGCATTACTAAAGACCGAAACTCCAATGGCTCCAATTAATGCACCAACCAATGCACCATCATAAGAATAAGAAGAAACAACTGCATCGCCAATAACTGCCCCAGCTATGCCGCCTACCAATGCCCCTAAATACCCAGCTCCTGCTCCTGCAATGATTTGTGCAGTCATGCGCTGATTTTTGGGTAAAGGGCCCTCGTAATTTTGCGCAAACTCTTCCTTTGGTAAATAGTTTTCTGTAATATCTTGCCTTTTACTTTGTTCTGTATTGTTTTCAGGCATAGGTTCAGGCGCGGGCTCACTGGCAATTAAAACTACGCGAGATAATAAAATTATTTCGGCCACTTGTTTTAATTTTAATGTTTTAATATCATTTAAACTAGCTTGAAAACTATATTTAATAAGCGAATCGTTCTGTCCGGCATAATACCCATAATAAAATAGGCCCAAGGTACTTTGAATGCGCACCGAGTCTCCAACTATAAGCTCAGCCAATCGCATGTTTTGTTGTGCTTGTAAGTTATAACTGCATCCCAATGTGATGATAAGAAACAGCTTAAATAAATTAAATTTAACTCTTTTCATATTTTAACCTAAAAAACAAATATATTCATTTTCAATTATTTTTAGAAAACATTAACATAATCTAATTTTAAGATTATTTATATTCGTTTTAACTGTATACTCACAATTATGTCAATTTTAAATAATCAAACTTTGAAATTTAGTTTGTTACTCTACTTTCTTATTAGCCTCAATTTTTGCTTGCAAGCTAGCCGTCCAAACTACCAAATGCAACAAGGTTTTATGGCAAATAAGGGTCAGGTAAAAAATCAATTTGGCCAGGCTAATAATGATGTTTTTTATGTTTTTCAAAGCAAAGGCGTAAAGGTAATTCTGAAAGCAGGAGAGCTAAGTTATGAGATAGTAAAAGAGCAAAAAATACAGCGTATAGATTTAAGTTTTATTGGGGCCAATAGGGTTGAACCAAAAGGAAAAAAGGTTTTAGCAGGAGAAATTAATTTTCATAACCCCAATAATATTCAAGAGTTTTTAACCAGTCAACAATACGAAGTAGTAATTTACGAAAATTTATATGCAGGCATAGATTTAGAATGTGTTGCTACGGTAGATGGTTCTTATAAATACAATTTTATAGTTCATCCTGGGTCAGACGCCAATCAAATTAAAATGCAGGTTTTGGGCACTCAAAAAGCTTGGGTAGATAAACATGGAAATTTATGTATGAAAACCATTAGTGGCGAATTAAAAGACGAATTACCTTTAAGTTATGAAACCAACGCCAGTGCTGAAATATTACATAAAGTGGAGGCCAAATTTGTACCATTACATAAAAATATTTTTGGCATACAAACCTCAGCTTATAACAAACAAAATACCCTTGTAATAGACCCCATCGTTTGGGCTACTTATTTTGGTGGTTTTAACTATGATATAGGGCAAGCAATGCAATTAGATAGTTCGGGTAATATTGTGCTGGTAGGACAAACTTATTCATCTGTTGCTATTGCTACTGTGGGTGCTTATCAAACTTCTTTGGGAATTTCTAATGATGCCTTTATTGCCAAATTTTCTCCCTCGGGTGTGCTCCTTTGGGCCACCTATTTTGGTGGAGTAGGCAGTGATTTAGCCAATGCTGTTGCCATTAACCATGCGCAAGAAATAATATTGGTAGGAATTGCAAATTCCCCTACTGGCATTGCTACTGCTGGTGCTTACCAAAGTTTATTAGGAGGAAATAACGATGGTTTTGTGGCTAAATTCTCTCCCAACGGTGCTTTACAATGGGCAACGTATTTGGGATGGGATGGAGTAGAGAGTTTAACAGGAGTTTGTGTTAATCCAAACGGAGATATTCATGTATTGGGTAATACAAATTCTGGTTCTGTTGGTAATTTCCCCGATGTTCATTCCGATACTTCGAGTGGCTTTTATGATATTTTTTTAGCTAAATTTTCTTCTGCTGGGAGCTTAAAATGGATTACCATGTTTGGAGGAGATGGAAACGATTTCTCAAATACACTCAATCTCCATACCAATGGAAATCTTTATTTCTCAGGTCATACCTATTCAAACCATGGTCTAGCAACGCCAGGTGCTTATCGTGAAACACGAAATACAGTTAACCCAGATGGTTTTGTGGCCATATTCGATTCAACCGGAAACTTGTTTAAAGCCACTTTGTATGGTGGTGCCAAATATGATGTGTTTACAGAATGTACTATAGATTCTGTGGGCAATTTATATGCGGTAGGTTATACAAACTCCCAAGATAGTATTGCAACAGCTGGTGCTTTTCAATCTAGTTTTTATGGTCAGGTTAATGCTTATCACATGGCCTTAGTAAAGTTTGATGCTAATCTTAATCCGCTTTGGGGAACCTACATTGGCGGAAGTAGAAATGATTACTTGCAATCTGTAACGATTAGCAAAAACGGTTATATTGTTTGTGGTGGATATACCAACAGCGATAGCCTTGCTACCCTGGATGCAGACCAAGTTTATCTTACTACATTAAATTATCAAGCGGCCTATATTGCTGTTTTTAAGCCAGATGGAAATAGGCATTATGCTAGTTATTATGCTGGTAACACCTCTACTTATATTCAATCTGTAGTTACTGATAAAAACAACCAAATATATTTTTCGGGCTCAACCAACTCAAGTTTATTTATTACCACAACAGGCGCACACCAAACTAATTATGGTGGGTCTACCGATGCTTACCTGGTTAAATTGCAAATAAATTATCCTGAGACTAATTTGCCTCTAAGCAATAACTTACTATCTACCTCGCAACAAACTTGTGGAGCCTCCCAGCCAAGTATTATAAATGGCTCTTTACCCAGCGGTGGCAATGGTTCTTTTACTTATTTATGGCTGCAATCTACCACAGGTGCAACTGGATTATTTACGGTTGCTGCCGGTACAAATAATGCTCAAAATTACCAACCTGGAACTATCTATCCGCAAACTTGGTACAAACGTCGGGTTTACTCGGGTGCAGATAGCCTTGAATCAAATATTGTTTTAAT
>JAUYMZ010000458.1 GCA_030699355.1 Bacteroidota bacterium
CCAATCCAGTGGTTTTTATAAAACAAATTCATATCAAATGAATAGAGGCCAAATGGTGCTGCCACATCTACATAATGGAAAAAGGCTAAATCACTTGGTGCCGTGCTTGGCGGACGAGTTCCAGTGTAAGCCCTCACGCTCAATGAAGTTGGAACTGTTGAAAAGGCATCGTGTACAACTTTACAAACTGTATCGCCACCAAACAAGAACGCTTGGGTTGCACCTGCGGTTGGCAATGCCGGAACGGCAGTACAAAATGGAGGCAAACTGGTTGGAACAAATTGGTAAGCACCAATATCATTTACCCCTTCTGAGAAGGCTACCGGACGAGGATTTCCATTATAATCTACTGCAACCTCAGTTAGGTTCAAACCTCTACCATTTAATGCCCAAACAGCAGTATCTGCTACATTAGGTGCAATATTTGTTGTACTGGTTAAAGCGTGGCGATATTCAATTGAGTTTAATTCTGCCGTTGGAACTGCTGTTCTAAAGGCCTCTAAGCTAGTATAATTAGCGGCTGGCGTACCTCTTTGAATCTTGTTTCCATTACCATTACCAAAAATTAGATTAAACTGACTCGTTCCAAAAGTTGGATTATAATGGTATAAAACATTTCCAGTAGACTGGTTGTGAAACACATTATTTAAAATACGAACTGTATTTGAAATGGTTCCATTGAAATAAATGTATCCAGCATAACCTGTTGCAGAGGTAGTTGAAACTACCACGGTATTATTAGCAATTAAACAATGACTAGCATATTGTGAGCGGATACCAAAATTAGTTGTAGTAGAACCTGTACCAATTCTAATAATATTATTAGCAATTAAACCTGGCTTACTTGGCGTTCCATCACAATAGTAATTTAAAATACCGTAACCATTTGCAGATGTAGTATAAATCCTATTACGTGTAATTTCCATAGCACTATCACTATAATAAGCGTATATAAAATACATAGCAGTGTATGTTGAGGTCGATGTCATATTGTTATTTCTAACTTTTAAATCGGAAGTGAAATAGGTATAAACTGGCATATAATATTGATTTGTAATGGCATTACTATCAATCTCAATATTATCACATAAACTCGTGGTAGAAGTCCCCCTTAAATATAAACCGTATGAACCGCCAGTGAATGTATTATTCTTGAAAGAGAAATTTCCACCGGTATTGTTTGTTCCATACACAATGGCCATATTGGTACTAGTAGTAGTGGTGGTTAAGGCAGATAACTTACATTCCTTAAAACTAGCAAAACCAGAATTTGGCATAATTTCTACCACATACCCAAATGATGCACCTGTTGCATTCATTGTTAAACGTTTAAACTCAATATGCCTTACACCAGCTAGTTTTGCAATATAATTGTTACCAGCAGAATTATTAGCTCTAGAGATTACAACAGAATCTACATGGTTTGCCAATGAAGTAACAATAATCTTGTTTTGCTCAGAGCTTCCCAAAATAGGAGGTACAGAGAATTGGTCTGAATAAGTTCCAGTTTTAACTCTTAACTCAACAACACTATCTACCCCTCTTATGGCAAGCATATTAAAGGCATCTGGCAAGTTTAAAAAATCTGAAGGAGCAGGCCCCACAATATAGGCACCATGCATAGGTGTTGCCAAAATTGTGCTAATGGTATCATTAATAGTTTTTGCATCTGCACTTGCATTAGGTGAGGCCGTATAAACTTTAATATTATTAATAGAACCAGGTGCTATGGTTATTTGATTTATACCTGCAAATACAATAGATGCCGTATCGCAAGGAGCTAATGAACCAAACCAAGATTGTGTTACTGGTGTTCCATTGTTCAGCCTATAACCAATATCCATTGAAGTAATGGTGTTTGTGCCATAATTTACAAACCTTACTCTCAAATCTTGACTGCCAGGTTGAACTGGAGGAACCGGCTCTAAAATAGCAATAGCCCCACCATCATTGGACACGCCAATTACTTCGTACGCACCAATATCGGCAGCAGTAGTATTTCTAGTAGCACCCAATAAATCTGTAGGAACGTCTGTAATTGCAGGTGCATCTATACATCCATTAAAGGTTTGTAGCAGGGTGTCGGACAAAAATGCTGGATTAACAATCATTGAATTTACGTTATTACCACCCGAACCTTTAAAAGCCGAACCAGTGAACCACGTATTAATGTATACGAAATTTCCTGTTGTATCTTGTTTGTAAAAATTATTGTAATTAAACTCGGCTGTAGAGGTAAACGTGTTACCACTCATGTAAGCTGGAACACCCATGGTGAATGGATGACTTACTACAAAATGATTATTACGCATGCGCATGCCCGTTCCCGAATACATAATTAATGCACCTGTTGAGTTACTTGTACTTGGTTGATTATTTAATACCGAGTTGTGATACATATTAGAATTTGTTAAGGTGGAAATATACATACCATAACAGCTTGGTAAATTATATCCAACAGTAACAGCATTGTTATAAATCTGACCCCTGTTGCTTGCGCTTGCTTTTACATTTGCAAAATACATACCCATATAATTTACATCCCAAACACGGTTGTTGCTAATCTTAACTTGGCGAGTAGCGCTCGTTCCAACATCCTGTTGTGATATATATACACCATAATCATATTTAGAACTAGAAGCATCAATTCTCATTTGAACAGAATTATCACTTACATCTATGCTACTTGTTCCATTTGTGCCTATTCCAAAATAATAGATATTGGATATTCTATTATTACGCACAGAAATAGCCAAGGATGGTGCGCCATAGGTGTAGTAGTAATTGTAAAAATACGAATACTGCCAAACACCAAAATAACCATTTCTTATAATATTTGAATCAATTTCAATACTATCTAATACATAAGTATCGTAATAATAAATGCTCGTGTTAGAACCAGACATTACCACCCCACCAAACAATTCTGTTGTTGAAGCTAAAGCATTTGGATGAGTTGCTTCTATAATACAATTCTTAACTTGAATGTTTTTGGTATTATTTTTATTTATATGCACTCCCCATCCAGCAGAAGCACTCGCAGATTGTATGGTTAAACTGTCGATTCTAATATGGCTTTGTCCAATTCTAATAACATGCCTACTGCCCGCATTTGCATTTGCATTTCTAATGATACAAGTTGCCGGATTGGTACCTGCCATTACAATATTATTGGTTGCTGATAAATTGGCAATTGGGTTGTCTATACTAACTTGATCATTATAAACACCTGGATTTACTACTAACCTTACCGGACCAGCTAATCCTGCTGATTGAATAATTGAAAATGCAATACCAGGACTAGCAAAATCTGGAGTTGGCCCTCCAATTTGGAAAGTACCCGTCATTGGCAAATAGTAATTGGCAGTGATAGTATCGTTTGTAGGATCTGCATCTGCAGATGCATTTGGTAAACTCGAATATATTCTAATGTTATTTGCGTTTCCTAAAGTAATTTGTTGCATTCCAGTAAATGAAACGGTAACCGTATCGCAAGCACCCAATGAACCAGTCCATGCAAAAACTACCGGTGTTCCATTGTTGAGGGTATATGATAAATTGAAAGAAGTTACTGTATTGTCTCCATTATTTCGAACCAACACATTTAAATCTGTTGCACCTGTTGAAATAGGTGTTGTAATATTTGTTACTGACAATACGGCTAAATTATTTGACAATGCTTTCGTTTCTATGGCACCCATGGTTGGGTTGGTAATTGACCTTGCAGAATCGTTCACATCGGTAGAAATATAGGCAATTGGTGTTCCTTGAAAACAAGCATTCCTATTTACCATAGCAGTATCATTTGCAAATTGCGGATTTCCGTACATAGAATTTGCATTAAATCCAGCACCTCCTTTAAAATTACCTGAATTAAAATTGGTTCCAACAAATATTAAAGCACCATTACTGGTATCTGGCCTGTAAAATAAATTAAAATTCATGGTATCGAAAATTGATGCTACTGTGGCATACATCGGCAACGAAGGAGAAGCACTCTTCTCTACACACAAATTGTTTCTGAAACTAATTGCCGTTCCTCCACTTAAATAAGCAGCACCGTAGGTATTACTTTGACCTGGCAAATCGTGGTTAAATGTATTGTGAGAAATGGCCCACTGACTTGAATTATTTAACCATAAACACCTGCTGTATTCATATTTAATTCCACCACCAACTAGGTTGTTATATATAAACCCTTTATTATTAACTAGGTTGTTGGAAGAAGTAATGTAAATTCCATAATAGCCAAACCCGTGAATTTTATTGTTGGTGATAATATGTCGGTTTGGACTAGTACAAGTTGAGTTTAATAAATAAATTCCATAGTTATATAGATATGAGTTTCTTGTATAAATAGTATTTTTATCGAAAGTAATACCATTAATATAATTAGCATAAACACCATACAAATAACCATCTCTCATATCATTATTTGTAATCTTTAAACCAACATGCAAATTAGAGGCTGCTCCTGCGGCAACGATAGAATAATAGCCTGCATAAATTTGACAGCTATCAATCTCTGTTCCATCAATTCTAGTTCCAGTTGTTGCTGCCGTAGCACTGTTATTTATAACAATAGGAATGTAATTGGTAGAAGTAGAATTTTGCCCAACGCCAGTTATGTCTACCCTACAATTTTTTAACTTGTTGTTGTTTGTGTTCAGACCAAAAATATGAACCACCCATGCATGAGTAGAACCATTTCCTCTTATGGTCATGTCTCTAAACGTAACATTGGTTGCACCACTTAGTCTGAGGGTATGCCTGTTATTGGCATCACTTGAACCAAAAATAAACAAAGTGCTTCCAATCCCAGCTCCTTTAAATACAATATTGTTTGTAGGAGTTGAGCCAGGAATAATAGGAATGTTTACTTGTTCTGTAAATGTACCAGCAGAGATGATAAACTCCACTGCGCCATTCACACCCACAGTTCCTGAATTGCCCGGACCACCATCTACCCTCGCTGCTGTGCTCGTTAGGTAAGTTACCGCCGATCTAATGTTTTGAAAATTGGTTGTAGAAGCGGTTACACTCGGATTAATGGTGTAAGTTCCGCTTAATTGCACTGCAATAGCTGCTTTAGACAAAGCAAATAACATGAGTACAAAACCTAATTTAGTAAAAAATTTTAGTTTCACCCAAAAGTCGCAATTTAATTAACAAAGAGCACTTAAGTTGTTGATAAATCAACACTTTAGGGCTCTTTTCTTTTCACCAAAAAGGTGAAATTAGAGGTCTCTTACA
>JAUYMZ010000459.1 GCA_030699355.1 Bacteroidota bacterium
CGTTGAAGTTACAGCAGAATAATTCGTAGTAACCCCCATAAAAAAGGCTTATTCAGAAATGAATAAGCCTTTTTTTATGCGTGTGGTGGTTAATGACTATCAATAAAATTATTGAATTCCGTCTTGGCTACAGCGCTTTCAAAAAGTGAGGCATGTCCACCTCCCGCTATCTCTATAAACTGACTGTTTTTGCAAGTGGTACATTTTAATATATCCTCCTTAAAAGTTGGCCAAGAATATAATTGAATAGGGGAGTCGCTTAATCCTTGTACAAATAAAATATCCGACTTAAACCCATTTGTGAAATTAAGTAATGAGCGCTGATAATAAGCAGTTGGGTTGTTTGCTGTTGACCCATATACGCCCCTTAATTTATTGCAAACTGCACTGGCTTGTATTTGTTTGTTTTCTTCTAATTGGCACCTGTAAACAAGATTTAATGGGCCAGGGGCATTGGCAATTATACCATTAGTTGGGTGCATGGTATTGAGTCGTGTTACCATATAGCCGCCTTGAGAATGTCCTCCCAAGAATATTTTTTTTACGGTAATTCCTAATTCTTGGGATGCCTTGTTTTTTAACCATAATAAGGCTGCTTCTCCTTGCACAATATTATCTCCCAATAATACATTCTCTTGAGGATAAGCCACACTGATTATCATCATGTCTTTTCGATCTAAAATACCCTTAAATTTATCAAGAGTATTGTTGGCAGCAGATAGAATGCTGCTATCAAGCATCACTGTTCCATGAAAAACCAATAAAACATCTGCTTCCTTTAAGGCAGGTTTGTCTATCACAACATCAACCTCAATAGCATTATAGTTTACCGACTTTGTGCCTCTATAGGCAGTATAATTACCAGGCTGTTCTTTACTGATATCTTTGTTACACGAAAAGAAAAAAAAAGTCAATGCTATTAATAGTCTCATAAAAATTAAATGTTCAATAGTAGTTCGACTGATATTATCAAAAATGGTTTAATTTTTATGGAATCTAAGTCACTTAGCTCATCCGCTTTAAATTAGGCAATGGCATTCAAATTCTCAAGCTTTTTAGTTGCTTTTGGATGTATTTACCTAAGATATCAAACTCTAAATTTACAGCATCTCCCACTTGTAAAGTTTTAAAACTAGTATGCTCATAGGTATAAGGAATGATAGTAACATAAAAGCCTTCTTCGGTGCAAGCCACTACAGTTAAACTTACGCCATTAATGCAAATACTTCCTTTATCCACCAATAAATCTTGCTGCATTTTTTGGTTCAAACCGAAATAAAATAACCAACTGCCACCCACTTCTTTTACCTCGGTGCAAAGGGCGGTATCGTCTACATGGCCTTGCACAATATGCCCATCAAACCTGCCATTGGCCACCATGCAGCGCTCAAGATTTACTTGGGTGCCAATACGCCAATTATCAATGTTTGTTTTGGCGCGGGTTTCGGCAACGGCTGTTACCAAATGCGCATTTTCTTGCAAGGCAACCACAGTTAAACAAATGCCGTTATGGGCCACACTTTGATCTATTTTTAACTGAGAACTTATGGGAGATTGAACCCAAATATGTAAATTCTCTTCTATTTTTTCTACCCCAGAAATAATGCCGGTATTTTCTATAATGCCTGTAAACATGTTTATCTTATTATGGTTAATGTTCCTCTATTGCTTCTCATTTTGGTGCCTTCCAAATAACTTTCGTTAATGTCTATGATATAAAAATACACACCTTCTGATAAGGGCTTGCCTGTTTTTTGGTCGGTGCCATCCCAACTTATGTCTAGGTTGGTGGTTTCAAAAACTAATTGACCCCAGCGGTTATATATTTTTAGGTTTATATCATCTATAAACCGGTATGGAAATGGTTTTAACAAATCATTTTTGCCATCTGTGCCTGGCGTAAATACGTTGGGTATGCTATATAGTGGACAATTATCAACGCATTTTTCATTGTCGAAAAAGCTTTCATTGCTAAAAGAATCGATGGCTGTTACGGCATAACAACCTGCTATAGAAAATTTCAACTTTTCTCTTTTGTCAATGTATTCGTTAACTCCCCACAAAACAGAATCTAACAATATCCATTTTTCCTTTTTATTTTTCTTCCAATAAATACGGTATTTTACAACGTCTTGATCGCAAATGGATGGGTACTCCCAACTTAGTTTTACCTCTAATAGGGTGAAATTTTGACAAGGGGTATCAATGCTTAAAATGGGCACACAGGGCCTGATGGTATCTACCGGTGAGGCACAAATAATTTGTGAATTATTGAAAATAGGTGGTGGATAAAAATTGGTATCGTAGCTACCTTTGGTCTCTACAAAATAACAATATGTTTGCCCATTTATTAATCCTGTATCCAAATATTGTTGGTTTTGGCTCGAACCAATGGCTTCAAATTGGTTCAAAACATTTTGCCTAAATATAATGGCATCTTTGTTTATCCAAGGAGTTTCTGGATTCCATTTTAGTAAAATGGAGCGGTTAGTAGGATTGGGATTAAGGTAAACAGAACCCGCCACACTGCTTTGTTCTATTACCCGTAAATTGCCATTTACCGTAGCCGAAAATAACACTTTATAGTAGTAGGTATTTTGCTCTGTATTCAATAAAGAATCTACATAGCTAGTGTCGCTTAAGCTTGCAAAATTAGGGAAGGAGTATGCAGCACCTATATTGCTATAAGGGCCATTGGCGTTGCCAGATCGCTGCAATTGCATGGTGTAAGGAGGTGGATATTGGGTAGTATCTAACTCTGTTGGTTTAATCCAATCTATTTGCATAGAACCATTTTCTATGCTGGTATTTCTAACACTTACTTTGGTAATAATGGGTTTGGTTCGTAAAATCATATTACACACTTCTTCGCTGGCGTAACTTTCTGTGTTTTCACCTACTAAAATACGTGTGCCACTCTCGTTTCTTGGGTAATAACTGCTGGTAATAATATAGCAATACCGTATAAAAGGAGAGATTCCTTTGCCGCCATTATTGTCGAAAAATTGGGTTCGGTTAAGGCCTTGTATGGTATCATATAATTCAAATCCGGTGCTTGCCGGAACGCCCGTTTCACACGGACCATGCTTCCAATAACTCGAATCTATTCTTCTGTAAATATTGTAGCCAAAGGCCAGTCTGCATGTATCTCTATCCCAGTTCAGCCTAAATCCGTTGCTATCGAGCACTATTTTTACATTTTTAGGAGCCGGCCCAACCACTTTGATGTTCCAATAATTGATGGCAGGCAGGGGCTTGGTTACATCATTGTCTAATACCCTAAATACCGCCATGTGTGGGCGGTAGCGTATGGCATTGCAACTTGGGCGCCAAGAGAATGTTCCATTAATGCCTCCAGCCGGACCAGTTGGTTCAACCGGAGTAATGGTTGCTGGACTATTCATTTGTACAAATGGACTACCATAATAGGTCATTTTAATGGTTTGTCCGGGGTTAGGGTCTGTAGCCCTAATTACCTTTTGGAAAAATTGATTGGCTTCCACACAAGTATCTACATGGTTACTAATGATAGGAGGGGAGTTATTGCAATTTCCATTAATATAAACTTGCATATCGCGCACCACAAAGCCAATGAGCTTACCACCCCTAAACTCTCTGATTAAAATAGCCCAGTTATAATGACCTTCTTGTATGGGTTTGTTCCAAGTTAATTGACCTGTATTAATATCGATGGCAAAAGAATCAGAAAAAATTGGAATGGTGAAATTTTGCACGTCAATTCCAACGGCTCTCTTGGGAGCGATAATAGTAAAAGCCAAACTATCTCCATCGGGGTCGTACGCAGCAGGGTTGTGGGTATAGGTTTGGCCAATACAACCCACATCCAAAGGGGGCAAAAGTAAAATAGGAGATTGATTGGTGCCAATACCTTCTTTAATGGTAAGCAAAGATTCTACATAAAACGGAATGTTTACACTATTTCCGCCATTAATATTTCTAATCTGGTCGATGCGGTTTGGGTCAGAAATCCAAATCGTATAATTAAACGGACCAGGATAAGTATGAATGCTTGTATAAATATTCTTTTTGATTCTATTATTTAAATCTGGGTTTACAATTTGGCCTGAACCATTCGACCTACGAACAATTTCTGATTTGCCATCTCCATAATTTACTTCAAGTTCGGTTCTATCTGCACCTGTATTGGTTGGGTCTGTATAGGTAATTACAGAAATCTCGTAAGTATAAGCAACCAGTTGTTTATAGGTAATTTCTCCCGCTCGGTAATGGGTGGCATGCACAGAGGAATGCAGCCCCAAAAGGACAATTATACAGCCTATTAAAAGCGGGATGCGGTTCAAATTTATATGCATTAAATACAAGACGCTAAAGTAGGCTATTTTGTTGCATTTTCAATATAAAAAAACCGCAATAGCCCTAGGAGCTTATTGCGGTTTTTAAAAACTATTGAAACTGAATTTCTATTTTTCGTTTGTAGACATTCCGGCAACAAGAAAATCTCTGTTCATGCGCGCAATGTGTGTAAGAGAAATGCCTTTCGGACATTCAGCACTACAAGCACCTGTATTAGTACAAGCACCAAAACCTTCTAAATCCATTTGGGCTACCATTTCACTTACGCGTTGGTATCTTTCTGGCTGACCTTGCGGTAACAAAGCAAATTGAGACACTTTTGCAGATACAAATAGCATGGCCGAAGCATTTTTACATGCTGCTACACAAGCGCCACAACCAATACAAGCGGCAGCGGCAAAAGCCTCATCTGCATCGTCTTTAGGAATTGGAATAGCGTTCGCATCCTGCGCATTACCTGTATTTATAGAAATAAAGCCACCTGCCGAAATAATTCTATCAAAGGCAGAACGGTCTACTACTAAATCTTTAATTACCGGAAAAGCAGTTGCTCTCCATGGTTCAACCACAATGGTATCGCCATCATTAAAACTGCGCATGTGCAATTGGCAAGTAGTAACCCCTTGCTTTGGTCCGTGTGGTTGACCATTAATAAACATACTACAAGAACCACAAATACCTTCTCTGCAATCGTGGTCGAATGCAATTGGCTCTTTGTCTTCTGTAACCAAACGGTCGTTTAACACATCAAACATTTCTAAGAAAGACATGTCGGTAGAAATGTTGTTTACTTTATATTCTTCGAACTTCCCTTTATCATTGGCATTTTTTTGGCGCCAAACTTTTAAATTAAGATTTAAATTCTTTTCCATTTTTTTTAAGCTTTAAGCCATCAGCTGTTAGCCTTTGGCATTTAATTTAATTGTAATTTTTACAAAGTATTTTTAGCTAAGGACTAAAAGCCAATAGCTAATAGCCTTTATTTATAACTTCTTTGGGCGATTTTTATATTGTCATAAATCAAATCCTCTTTGTGAAGTTCCCATTTGTTTCCAGCGAAATATTCCCATGCGGCTACATATTTGTAGTTTTCATCATCGCGCAAGGCTTCACCTTCTTCTGTTTGGTACTCTTCTCTAAAGTGCCCACCACAACTTTCATTTCTCTCTAAAGCATCTTTACACATTAATTCTCCAAGCTCAAGGAAATCGGCTACTCTGCCCGCTTTTTCTAATTCTTGGTTCAAACCATTGGCGCTTCCAGGAACTTTTACATTGCTCCAGAATTCTTCTCTTAAGGCTTGTACATCACTAATTGCTTTTTTCAAACCAGCTTCGTTTCTGGCCATACCACATTGGTTCCAAATAATTAAACCTAATTTTTTATGGTAATAATCAACCGTTTTAGAACCTTTAATACTTAATAACCTATCAATGGTATTTTGTACATTTTTCTCAGCTTCTACAAATGCTTCATGGTCGGTTGAAATGGCCTTGGTCATAATTTCTTTGCTCAAGTAAGCACCAATGGTGTACGGAATTACAAAGTAACCATCGGCTAAACCTTGCATTAAAGCAGAAGCTCCCAAACGATTGGCTCCGTGGTCTGAGAAATTGGCTTCTCCCAAAGCATATAAGCCTGGAATGTTAGTCATAAGGTTATAATCTACCCACAAACCACCCATAGTATAATGCACCGCAGGGTAAATCATCATAGGTTGCTCGTAAGGATTAACACCCGTAATTTGCTGGTACATGTCGAACAAGTTACCATATTTTTCTTTCACTACAGCCTTACCCATGGCAACAACTTGCTCCTCTGTAGGGTTGTGCATGCCTTTTTTATTGGCTTCAATTTTACCATAACGAATGGTATTTGCAGCAAAATCTAAGAATACCGCTTCACCTGTTTTGTTAACGCCATAACCGGCATCACATCTTTCCTTGGCGGCTCTTGAGGCCACATCACGCGGCACCAAATTTCCAAAAGCAGGATATCTTCTTTCTAAGTAATAATCTCTGTCTTCTTCTTTAATATCATTCGGCTTGATCCTACCTTCGCGCAAGGCCAAAGCATCTTCCAATTTAGCCGGAACCCATATTCTACCATCATTTCTTAAAGACTCACTCATCAAAGTAAGCTTAGATTGGTGGTCTCCCGAAACAGGAATACAAGTTGGATGTATTTGAGTAAAGCAAGGGTTGGCAAACATGGCGCCTTTCTTATGTGCTTTCCAGGCAGCGGTTACGTTTGAACCCATGGCGTTGGTTGATAAAAAGAAAACATTACCATATCCACCGCTGCATAATAAAACGGCATGGCCGAAATGTCTTTCTAATTTACCTGTGGTTAAATCGCGGGCAATAATACCCCTACATTTTCCATCAATGGTAACTACGTCTAACATTTCATGGCGGGCATACATTTTAACATTTCCAGTTCCAACCTGACGTTGCAAACCGCTGTATGCCCCTAATAAAAGTTGCTGACCAGTTTGTCCGGCAGCATAAAATGTTCTTTGCACTTGGGTTCCACCAAAAGAACGGTTACTAAGCAAACCGCCATATTCGCGGGCAAAAGGAACACCCGATGCCACACTTTGGTCAATAATATTAGCACTTACCTCTGCTAGCCTATATACGTTGGCTTCACGAGCACGGTAATCGCCCCCTTTAATGGTATCATAAAATAAACGGTAAGTAGAATCCCCATCATTTTGATAGTTTTTTGCTGCATTAATACCACCTTGAGCTGCAATACTATGCGCCCTACGTGCAGAATCTTGAAAGCAGAAAACTTTTACTTTATAACCTAACTCAGCCAAAGAGGCTGCAGCAGAAGCACCAGCTAGGCCTGAACCTACAATTATAATTTCTAAACTACGCTTGTTGGCTGGATTTACCAATGGAACAGTAGAACGATACTTGGTCCACTTTTGCTCCAAGTTACCTTCAGGTATTTTTGAGTCTAATTTCGATGTCATATCTATGGGTTCAATAATTATTTAAAGAAGAAAAATAAAGGCATGGCCGCAAAGCCCGCAGGAATAAGAATAGAAAATACCCAAATTCCTAAAAAGTTAATAAGGCCATTGTACTTAGAATGGTTTAATCCCAAACTTTGAAAGGCACTTTTAAAACCGTGGAATAAATGGAAACCTACTGCAAACATACATAATACGTAGAGCGCCACTAAATACCACTCCTTAAACTGAATAGCTACTGCTTTGTATAAATCTTTTACAATCACCAAACGGTATTGTCCGTTTTCATCAGCAGTCATTCCTTCTTCCATTTTGTTGAATTGAGTGTACTCAGCACTCATTTCTTTGCTTACTGTAACACCTGTAGCTAAGTTGGTATAATAAGAAGTATACCCAATCTCGTGGCCAAACTTGTACTCAAACCAAAAGTTCTTCATGTGAATTACAATAAAAACTAAGATAATAGTTCCTAATACACCCATGCTTCTGCTTGTCCAATGGCTATTAGCAGCTCCATTTTGAACCGCATACTTAACCGGTCTGGCTTTGTTGTTCTTTACAACCAATAAAATTCCTTTAATGGCGTGGAACAAAATGCTAAAATAAAGTAAATAAGATGTTACCTTAATAAATGGATTGGTTGTCATAAATACAGCATATGTATTAAAGGCCAAACCATCATCAGCTTTAAAAAGCTGCAAATTTCCAATCATGTGCACAATTAAGAAAGAGCACAAAAACAAGCCCGTTAATGCCATAATAAACTTCTGGCCTAGGGAGGATGAAAACATTTTAATAACCCAGTTCATTCTATTTTTTATTTTTTAATTTGGTTGCGAATTTAAAGTTCTGTTTAATTTCTTAGGGGCAAAGTATCAACATTTGTGCATATTTCAGGTATTTATAATTATTCTAAATAGAATTTTTACAAGATTCACTCGATTTATAACATCAATTTTTTCTGAATTGTTTAAAAAACACGCATACTATCCTAAATTTGACAAATTAATTTTGAATCTATTTTGTACGCACTAATCCGTAAATTCCTTTTCTCCATGCCGGCTGAAGAGGCACATCACTTTACTTTCAATGGCATTCGTATCCTCATGAAGTTGCCTTTGGTTCGAACCATTTTTAAAGCGATATATTCTGTTACAGATGATTATGAATTTTTAGGACTCAAGTTCAAAAATAGAGTTGGTCTCGCTGCTGGGTTAGATAAAAATGCCAGTCATTTACATGAACTAAGTGCTTTGGGTTTTGGTTTTATCGAAATTGGTACGGTTACGCCTTTGCCGCAAGATGGCAACGATAAACCGCGTTTGTTTCGTTTAAAGAAAGATGAATGCCTCATTAATAGAATGGGATTTAATAATGATGGGGTAAAAGTAATTGCAGAAAGGCTTAAAAATAGACCTGCAGGCTTAATAGTAGGCGGAAATATTGGCAAAAATAAGCTTACTCCAAACCACCGCGCCAAAGATGATTATGGCATTTGCTTCACAGAATTATATCCTTTTGTAGATTATTTTGTGGTGAATGTAAGTTCTCCCAACACACCCAATCTTCGTCAATTGCAAGATAAAGGGCCTTTATTAGAAATTCTTAATCACCTAATAGAAATAAGAAAGACTTTTATAGAAAAAGGCGCTATTGCCAAACCCATCTTGTTAAAAATTGCACCAGATTTAACTTTAACCCAAATAGACGATGTAATAGATATTGTGTCGGAAAGTGGCATTGATGGTTTGGTTGCCACCAATACCACCATTTCTAGAGAGGGTTTACTTACTTCTCAAGCTGAGGTGGAAGCGATGGGCGCAGGTGGTTTAAGTGGTAAAATTTTACAACAAAGAAGTACTCAAATTATTGAATATATTCATCATAAAACCCAAGGAAAAATGCCTGTTATTGGGGTAGGAGGTATTCATGATGGGGCTTCTGCCTTAGAGAAAATTAAAGCAGGTGCTGTTTTGGTTCAGGTTTATACCGGATTTGTTTATGCCGGACCAGCCTTGGTAAAACAAGCGGCAAAAGCCATTAAGCAGAACGCTTAAACTACTTCGGCTACCACAAATGTGCTGCCACCAATAAAAATGAGGTCGTTTGTTTGAGCCATTTCTTTGGCTGCCGCTAAGGCTTCTTTTACGGTTGCATAAGTTTTTCCTTTTAAACCATGCTTTATTGCTTGCGCTTGTAAATCGCCCTCCGCTAATGCCCTAGGAATGCTTGCTTTGGTAAAATAATAAGTCGCATCTTTTGGCAATAGTGCCAATACTTTTTCTATGTCTTTATCTTTTACCATGCCTATAACCATATGCAAATGTGCATAGTTTTGTTGGGCAATTTGGGCAACTACATAAGCAATACCATTTACATTATGTCCGGTATCGCAGATGGTAAGGGGTTGTTTATTTAATACTTGCCAGCGACCTTGTAATCCTGTATTTCTTTTAACATAACTTAAGCCGTCTCTCACCATTTGTTCGGTAAACGAAAAACCTGCTTTTCTTAGCGGTTCTAGGCAAGCCAAAACAGTTCTAATGTTTTTCTCTTGATAAATGCCGTTTAAATCACAGAATACATTTTTCCAATACAGCCCAAATTGAAATTGAACATCAAAGGCAGATTGGCTTAATGAGCTGTTAAAATATAATACATTCACTTTTTGCATGGCTAAAATAAGCTCGCTGCTAGCGGATTTTACTTTAGCCATAAAAACTGGAAAGGTTTCTTCTTGGTATTCTCCAATTACTACCGGTTTTTTCTCTTTGATAATACCTGCCTTTTCAAAGGCAATTTTTTCTAAGGTATCTCCCAATAAATCGGTATGATCCCAGCCTATATTTGTGATAACACTAAAAAGGGGGTCAATAATATTGGTAGAATCTAACCTGCCTCCCAAACCTGTTTCTATGATGGCAATGTCTACCTTTTCTTCGGCAAAATATTGAAAACATAAGGCAACTGTCCACTCAAAAAAGGAGGGACTAATTTTTTCAAAAAGCTTTTGGTGTTCAGCCACAAAATCAATTACTCTTTGCTCCGAAACCATGTTTCCATTGATTTTAATACGCTCTCTAAAGTCGCTTAAATGCGGTGAAGTGTACAAGCCTGTTTTGTATCCAGCTTCTTGTAAAATAGAGGCAAGCATGTGGCTGCTCGAACCTTTACCATTGGTGCCTGCAATGTGTATGGTTTTAAATTTCTTATGGGGATTGCCTAATGCTTCGCAAAGTGCCAAAGTATTGGTTAGGTCTTTTTTAATGGCTGCGCTTCCAATGCGTGTAAACATTGGAAGTTGCTCATATAAATACTGAAGGGTTTCTTGATAGGTCACTACGTAAAGCTGTTCAAATTTGTTTGCAATGTTGCACTAAATTCGTGGGCGAAAGTAGTTAATTTTAAAAGTAAATCCTTGTATTATGGTTTAAATTTAAATACAAATGTCATGGTGCCATATTGTTCGTCTGGCCCGTCTGTTCTGGCAGAAAATTTGGTTCTTAAAGCGCCTTCTTTTGCTTTTTGTAAAAGGCCTGTTTCGGTGGTTGTGCTTCCAACCTGACCAGGAATGGCTTTTACTACTTCACCATTTCTATTTACAATAATGCGCACTACTACTTTACCTACAGATTTACTGTTGTCTTCAACCACAGGTAATTGTTTAACTTTTCTACCGGCTAACTCAAAACTAACACCATCTGGACCTGTATCTCCGGTTCCAAATCCGCTATCACCGCCGCCTCTGCCATCTTTGCTGCCGTTTTCACTTCCATCTTCACTGCCCTCATTACCTAATTCGGCCCCATCTCCATATCCACCTTGGTTGCTATTGGTTTTCTTTTTAAACAAAGCTTGTTCGTTTACCTTTTTAGGCAATTCTAGAATGGGCTTTTTTTCTGGTACAATTGGTTTTTCTACCGGCTTAATTTTGGTGTCGGTTTTGGGTTTGGTTTTTTCTTTTATGGTCACCGTTTCTTCTACATCCGAAGTAAGAGGCGTAGGTTCATCACTTTGCTCACTAATGGGAATATATTGCTCTTGGGTGCTTGGGTCGGGTAAGGGATTATCTGCTGGTCCGCCCATATTTTCTTCACCCAAGCTCATCATCATACCTTTAAATTCGAGGGGAGGATCTGGTGGATAAAGAACGTAGAAAAACAATATGCTTACAATTATTCCATGAACCAAAGTGGTTCCTATAATGCCATAAATATTGTGTTTACGACTTTTGTTCTCAATTACAAATTCTCCAGCTTTCATAATGTGGTAAAAATAAAATGATTAAACGAGTTTAAAAAACAAAGATTTAACCTGTACACATGCTAAAAACGTTGAATGACTTGTTTTAGATACACTTCAATTTATTTTCTTTTCAAATCGCCTTTTTCAAGGGCTTTCAAAAATTTACCCCAAGCAAAAATATCTAGAACAGGGATGGGTTGAGGTTGTCCGTTGTAATAAGCCTTGTTGGCATATTCTGTAAAATTCCACTTGGCATTGGTATATCCGTCGTTGTCTAAATTAGCTGCTTGGTCGGCAAGGGGCTTTCTACGCAAATTATTTTGAGCAATCATATAATCATCGTAGGGTAGTTTTACCCTAGAGAACATATAATCTAATTGCTCGGCTGTGGGTTGCGCAATAATAACGGCTTCCTCCATTACAAAGGAATCTATATCTAAGGTAACAACACTTTTAAATTTGCTTGTTCCATTTTTGGCTGGCATTTTAAAATACCTAGGTTCATACCCAACACATGTAAATAATAAAACATCTGAGCGTTTGGCAACAAAAGAGAAATATCCTTGCATGTCGGAATAAGTTCCTCTGGTACTTCCCATAATTCTAATAGTGGCAAACGGAATGGTTTTACTGCTATCAGAAGTAAGCACAAAGCCGGTAAACTGAACCAAATCAGAGTCGTTTTTACTTTGCGCCTGCACGTTTTGGTTCAGCCCATTTAAAAGCCATACTAGGCAGATGAATGGTAATAATTTTATACTTTTCATTAAAAGAAATATCCTCCTATTAAACATCCCAAAACAATAATTGGCGTTGGAACTTTGGTTGACAATAATAAGAATAATGTGCCTAATAATACGAGCATATTTTCCTCATTTATTTGTACAGGCAAAAATAATAAATAAGCAGATACAACTACAAATCCTGCCGAAGTAGCATTAATACCCTCGATGGCGTTGTAAATAGGTGCAAATTTTTTAATTTGATTCCAGATTGGTAAGGCAAAAAAGATGAGTAAAATACCTGGTAAAAAAATGCCAATTGTGGCCGAAACCATGCCTAATATTTGGCCAAATACACCATATTCTTTCATAGACATTGCACCTGCAAAAGAGGCAATGGAAAATACAGGGCCAGGCATGGCCTGCAATAAACCTAAACCAGCCAAAAACTCGGAGCCAGTCATATAATGTTTGTAGTTTACAAATTGGTTAAACATGAGTGGAATCAATGCATTTCCTCCCCCAAACACAATACTTCCGTACCTAAAATTGTTTTCAAATAACAAAACTAAGCGGCTTTGTGTGCTCACTCCAATAATGGCTGCAAGTGCAAAAATACCCAAAAACCAAGCCAGCTTATCCCAGTGAATATTTTCTATTTTTTTTGGTTTTTCTACCACCCCACGGGTATTCATATAACTTGTAGTTAAGCCGCCAATTAAAAGCATAATAGGTATTAAAAAGGGCGAAGATTCTAAAATACCAACACCCGCTGTTATAACCAATAGCGCCCAATGATAGCGTTTTGTTACAAACATCTGAATAAACTTATAAGCAGCGTATATCATAAACCCACTTGCCATGGGTTGTAGGTATTTAAAAAACGCAATTTTCGGACTATCCAATGGCATTTGTGAAAGCACTATGGCCGCGGTTCCCATAAATAAAGAGGCGGGCAATATCCATATAGCCAAGGTAATAAAAGCAAACAATGGCCCACCTAGCTTAAAGCCAATAGCTGTTATGGTTTGTGTGGAGGTAGGGCCAGGTAACATGCTGCAAAATGAATTCATTTCTATCAGGTCTTGGTCTGTAATGTAATTTTTTTTGCTTACCAAATGTTTTTTAAACAGGGTAAAATGTATCTGTGGACCACCAAATGCGGTGAGGGCAAGCTTCAATACATCCCATAAGAACAGGATTTTTTTATATTGTCTAAATCTTAGCGCCTTCATCGTCTTCAAAACTACGTATTCTAAACAAAAAAAGGCGACCTAAGCCGCCTTTTTTTTGTTTAAATTAAAATTAATTTACCAATAATTTCTTGTATCCAACACCATTATTGGTGTTTACTTTTACTAAGTAATATCCTGCCTCATGTGCATCTAATATTACAGTAGCGCTTGGTAAGTGCTTATTTGGGTTAATATAGGTTTGAACCAATTTGCCATTTAAGTCTAAAATTTCAACACTTTGTATGGTTGAACCACCAAATACATCTACCATAAAATAGCTGTTGCTTGGGTTAGGATATAAACTCAACTGACTGTTTATGTTTAATTGGTTTAAGCCTGTTATGCCTGGCGGCAAATCAAAGTTTTCTGTACCATCTGAACGACTGTTGTTGTTACCTTGAAGGGCGTTAAAGCCTAGTCCTCTTCTGGCAAATGCTTTCCATAATAATTCTTTGTTTTCGCCATTATTGTTTAAAGAATCAGCCAAAATAATAGCATCCCTTGCGTCTACAAATCCAGGTGAACATTTTTGCAACTTTAATCCATCAATCACCAATTGCATGGTTTTATTATTTCCGCCAGTTCCTTTATACCAATCTGCATCGTAACCATATTTATCAATCATGTTCCAATAGATATCATACAACATACTGCACCATACTGAACCTACACCATGCGGTACAGATAAAGTTTTGATAGAATTGTACGTTACCGGATTAATGCTCATGTTTCTAGAATATCTGTAATTTCTGATGCCCACTCCGGTGGTGTCTTGACTAATCAACCAAGTTCCAATTCCGCGAGAAGCATTGTTTCCATTTTCCCAAGTTCTAGTAGTTAAAGCCAAAGTAATAAAATCACTCCAACCTTCACCCGCTTGTTCTTGGTTACCTAAACAACTTGAGTTATTTGGACCACCTGTTAATCTGTTCGAAATTCCATGACCGTATTCGTGTGCAATCACACCATTATCAAAATCACTATCATAGATGATGGCTGTGTTATAATCAGATGAATCAAATAATATAACATAAACAGAATCTGTGCTCATGGCCGTTTTTAACATAACGCCTGTTCCAAATCCAATAAATATGGAAGGTATGGTGATAGAATTGTCTGTACCCGTAACAGCAGTTGGTGTTATTCCGTTTGTATTATGCGCTAAAATAACCCCAATAGCACCAGCATCTTGAGCTCTTTTTATTTTTGCTCTGTTGGCAGTTGAAGTGGTTCCGCAAGAACCACCTCTGTCTATTAAGGCAATGTTCCCTGCTAATTCATTGGCATTGGCTATTAAACCACAGGCAAAGTTGGTAGTGGCATTGCTATCTCTTACTAAAACAACTTTTCCTGGTAATCCTGTTGGACTTAATCTTGAACCAACAGTAGATTGCGGTCCAAAATATTTTCCTTTAATACTATTTGGGTATACAACCCCCAAGGTGTTGTTTGATGCCGATGCACCCGCGGTTGGCCATAAAAACATTTGCATTCTTCCGCTTGATCCATCTACAGGGGTTGCAAAGTTTGCATTACTCGTACCGCTTCCATCTTGGGCATCTGCTAAAACAAAATCTCTTCCAAATCCTTGTCCTGAGAAATTTTTCTG
>JAUYMZ010000009.1 GCA_030699355.1 Bacteroidota bacterium
CAGAAAAAATTAACCAATGATCGCCTTCATTAAACAAGTTTCCGATAGCATATTTCCCAGAAGTTTTGATAGGAAATGGAGCGTACTCTTTTCCGTTTAATTGGTATACATATAAATTGTTATTTACTTTATTGAGGTATATAAACTTATTGCTTTCGCCTATCCATTGGTAATGCGCTTGGCCTATGTTTGGTTCAGCCAAATTCTTTTTAAATATAGCCTCTCCTTGCTCGTTTTGCAATACAACTTGAGCTTGGTTTTGAAAGAAATAGACAGGTTTATAATTAGCATCTTGAAGCACTTCAAATTTGTTAAAACCAGGTGCTGCCTGCACGGTTATTGTTGGTTTTTGGTTAGTAGTATACTTTATTTTTACAAGTTGATTAGAGTCTAATCCACGTAAAATAAACGAAGCCGTATCCAATGAGGTGATGCTAACTTGGGTAAAGTTATGGAGGCTATCCAATGCTATTTGATTGTTTCTTTTGGCATCTCTATTCATAAATTGAACAGTTCCTGCTTCATCTAAGTACCAATAAATTTGATTGCCACCAAAATAAAACTGACCAATACTTGATTTGATATTAGGCCAAATTTCTTTTGGATTCCAATAAGTTAGGGGCCTACCCTGACCATTAAATGCGGTTATTTTATAATACTGCCCAGCCGCAAAGATTTGGTAATTTCTATCTTCATTTGGGTCGAACAAACTTGCAGGATATTTAGTACCAGTAGGTATCCATGCGGGCCAACCTTGACAATTTTCTCCATTATCATGAATCACATAAACTTGATGCTCGGTATTGAACAACCACTGTCTTTTGCCATTTCCAAATAAGTCTAATTCTGTTATAGACGAGATAATTTCCCCATCAATTTTTTTGCGCCACAAAATAAGACCTTCTCTATCTAAAGCATATAAAGTATTGCCTTTGTCCTGAGCCAAAATTACTTGCATGCCTAGCGTATAATTCATTACAACTTGTGGCACATTTAATAATGCAGAATCTAGCTGAACAGCCCACACCTGCTCGGTTTTTTCTGTTTTAGAGGTATTCAGTTGGACATACATTTGAGAAGCAAAAATTTTATCGTTGCTTCCTGCAAATTGTATACCCACCCTGCTTGCTTTTTTAATTAGTCCAAGGTTTTGATTAAGCAAACTAAACCATTGATTGTTTACGTAATGTAAGGCGTATTTTGTTGCATGCGCGGGTTCTATGTATAACTCTAAATTGCTATTGGGGGAAAGTTTCTTTTCAAAGGATTTATAGCTTTTATTTTTAAATAGAAATTGGTCTTTATTCCAGCGATTCTGCAAGCTTTGAAGCGCGTAAGTATTGTTTGTAAAGAAAAAATACTTTCCTTTTTGAAGGTAATAATTAACAGAATATGGACTTAATAAATCGGTATAATAGTATTTAAAGATGCCAGCTAATGGGGTTTTTAAATAGGGAGATTGGGTAGTGTCATTTTTCACATTTAAGCTATCCACAAACATGAATCTAGCTTGTAAGTTGCGTAGTAATTCTGCGAAGCTTTCTTCATTAGTGGCTTCAATGGCAATTACAAAACTACTGTCTTTGCTTAATCCCGGTTCATCTAATACAAATAAGCCTGCATGATTTCCGAGATTTTCCTTTAGTTGTCTGGCAAACGGCATATTAATAGCGGTTTCTAAACTATCAACATACCCTTGATACACCTGATGCAGGTTTTTATTATGAAGGTATTCTTTTACATTTTTTGCAAAAGATTCATATCCATTATAACCAAGTGTATAGGCAAAATGTATTCTTTCGGGCAAGATGTTTCTTAAGGTATTTTCGATGGGTGCTTGTGCATGTAACAAGTCTAAAAACTCAAAATTCGTTTCATGGGTTTGAGCTGCTCCCTTCAACAATATTTCTTCATCATCTAAGCTTATATTGTAAACTACTCTTTGAGCAAAGTGCTCTAATATTTCAAACTTTGCCGCACTGTCGTTGGGTATGGTTGTATTTAACATGGAAGCTAGGTGTTCGTAATTAATGTGTAAGTTTAATCCATCGCCACTATTTTTTACAAAGTACAATTTATCTTCTTTTACAACTTCATTGTTAAGTTTATTAATTTTAAGCAAAGCATTTTCAACTAAATTTCCATTTACAGAAAACAGCATAAGTTTGCTTTTAAAGGCTATGCTAAAAAAAGTTTGACTTTTAAAATCGGTGAAATCGTAGATATTTTCTTGTAGGAACTTACGTTTCGTAAATTTAAATCGCTCAGGAAAATTTGTTTGAAAAAACGCCAATACATCAGCTTCATTTACTTCTCTTAAGGTTTGAACCGACATAAAAAAGGCCATTTCATTGTTTGGTAGCTGATGGAAAGAGTAAGTGGCTTGTCCTTGGCTGAACCAATTGTAAATAGTTTCGTTGGTTTTTATTAAGCTATCATAATAATAAATTTCGTTCATTAACTTTGCCACCTTTTCATGCATCAATAGCTTGTCCATAAAGTCGAGTGAGCTCAGTGTTTTAAGGTGTACCCTGCTGGCATTTGATTCTAAAATTACAGCATAATTATCAGGCACAATATTTATGGGCCTTAAATTTTTATCCTCAATTTGGTCGAAATATAGGTATATTGCCAAGGCCAAAACCAAGGAGAAAACTAGGCTTAAAATGCTTAATAACTGTTTGTTCATATTTGCTTTTCAAAATTAATTTGGTTAATGGAATTCTAAGGGTTAATTTGTTCACAAGTTTTAAAATAATCTAATGAAACATACACATCGAAAATTCGTGCGAATTGGTTTTTTATTGGCAGCTCTCAGCATTATTTTAGGGGCATTTGGTTCGCACCTATTAAAGAAATTTTTGGATCAAGCAGCTCTAGACACCTTCGAAATTGGTATTCGATATCAAATGTTTCATGCCTTGGCCTTAATTGTATTAGGTATTAGTCACCGAAAGTTTAGTGAATCCAGGCTAAACATTGCCCTGTGGTTAATGATTGTTGGGGTAGTTATTTTTTCTGGTAGCTTATATGCTTTATCTACCAGAAGCATTTGGGGCAGTGATGATTTTAAATTTATTGGCGCCATTACACCCTTGGGCGGATTGTCTTTTATTTTGGCTTGGCTCATTTTATTTTTTGGCGGATTTTCGAATAATGAAAAATACACTGTTGAAAAAGAAGAATTTACAGAAGAAAGTGCTCCTAAAAAGCAGCGAGAACGCAAATCTAGCGCAAGCGGAAAGGATTAAATTTGCACAATCCTTTTAAAATACTTTCAATTGTGGTTTGAAAACGTATTTTCGCAACAAAATTTTATAAAATAATGAATATTCATGAATACCAAGCCAAACAGATTTTGAAATCATTTGGCGTTGCCGTTCAGGAAGGCATAGTTGCCGAAACTGCTGACGAAGCCCATGCGGCTGCATTAAAGTTAAAAGAACAATTTGGAAGCGATTTTGTGGTGATAAAAGCCCAAATCCATGCCGGTGGTCGTGGAAAAGGTAGCATCATTGGAAAAGAGCAAAGAGGCGTTGCTGTGGCTAAAAATGCCGATAAAGCCAAAGAAATTGCTGGTAACATTTTGGGTGGAACCCTAGTTACTATTCAAACTGGCCCTAAAGGCAAGTTGGTAAGCAAAGTGTTGGTTGCTCAAGATGTATATTACCCTGGTTCGGCTGAACCAAAAGAATATTACATGAGCGTAATGTTGGATCGTAGCCAAGGTAAAAACATCATTGTTTATTCTACAGAAGGTGGAATGGATATTGAGCATGTGGCAGAACATACACCGCACTTAATTCACAAAGAAACTGTTGACCCTAAAGTTGGTTTACAAGGTTTTCAAGCACGTAAAATTGCCTTTAATTTAGGTTGTGAAGGAGATGCATTTAAACAAATGGTTAAGTTTGTAAGTGCATTATATACCGCGTACGTAAAATCAGACTCAGCTATGTTTGAGATTAACCCGGTTTTGCGCACTTCTGATAATAAAATTATTGCTGTAGATGGTAAGGTAAATATTGATGATAACGCCTTATACCGCCATCCAGATTACGAGGCAATGAGAGATACATCTGAAGAAGATCCAACAGAAGTTGAAGCAGCAGCCTTTAATCTTAATTTTGTTAAATTAGATGGTAATGTAGGTTGTATGGTAAATGGTGCTGGTTTAGCTATGGCTACCATGGATATTATCAAACTTTCTGGTGGCGACCCGGCAAACTTTTTAGATGTGGGTGGTTCGGCTAATGCTAAAACAGTAGAAGCTGGCTTTAGAATTATCTTAAAAGACCCAAATGTAAAAGCCATTTTAATTAATATTTTTGGTGGAATCGTTCGTTGCGACCGTGTGGCGCA
>JAUYMZ010000011.1 GCA_030699355.1 Bacteroidota bacterium
AAGAAAAAAGCCCTTAAGTGTTGATTTATCAACAACTTAAGGGCTCTTTGTTAATTAACTTGCGACTTTTGGGATATAAATAAAAGTATTTAATCACATTTATAGTTAGTATATGATGACTGAAGATATTAGTAAAATCAATAGTTTTAGACAGTCGTATGCAGTTATCAACATACAAAGGTGGTAATTATTTTTAATTGATTTACAGTAAGTACTTGAAAATATTAAATACACTTTTAAATTTGTTACTGTAATCAATCAAATTTTTATAAACATGGCAACAACCAAAAAAACCAAGAAAGCTGCTCCTAAAAAAGCTGCCGCACCTAAGAAGGCTGCAACAAAAAAGGCTGCAACTAAGAAAGCCGCAACTAAGAAAGCTGCTGCTCCAAAGAAGGCTGCTACTAAGAAAGCCGCTGCTCCTAAAAAGGCTGCAACTAAAAAAGCTGCTGCACCTAAAAAGGCTGCAACTAAAAAAGCTGCTGCTCCTAAAAAGGCTGCAACTAAGAAAGCTGCTGCTCCTAAGAAAGCTGCAACTAAGAAAGCTGCTGCTCCTAAGAAGGCTGCAACTAAGAAAGCTGCTGCACCTAAGAAGGCTGCAACTAAAAAAGCTGCTGCTCCTAAGAAAGCTGCTGCTAAGAAAGCTTAGTTATTCCTTCTTGGTTAACAAAAATTTAAAAATAAAAAAGGCCCACTTGCGGGCCTTTTTTATTTTATTTTTTTTCCTATTTTTGATTATATAATCCAATATCCAATGAAGTGCCTGTCTCTTAAACAACTCGCTTATGTCTTTTTGCTTTTTGCTTTTCTATCTTGTAAAGCAAAACGCTGCGCCAACTTCGAAAGTCAAGATAAGGAATATAAACTTAAGTACGATCGTCATGGGCGGGTAAAGCGCTAAGGGCTGCAATTTCGTTTAAGTAATGCATGCCTTGCTTTATGCTGTTTACTTCAAATACCATCAATATTAAGTTTTGATTGCTTTGCTTTAATTTACACTTGTTTGGTTTGTTCTGCACATACAACAAGATATTGCTAAACACTTCCGATTGATAATAAAATTGTTTGTGTTCAGCCGGAAAATAAGCGAGCATTTGTTGCTTCTTTAAAAGTAGTTTTTCAAAGCCTAATCTCTTACCTATCTCTCTTAGCTTTATTAAATCTAATAAATCATTTACGGCTTTAGGTGTGGGTCCAAACCTGTCTCTCAACTGCAATGCAAATGCTTCCAATTCTGCCTCACTTTGTAAACCTGCCAAGGCATTGTATAAACTTAAACGTTCGCCAATATTGCGCACATAATTATCGGGTATAAGGGCTTCAAAATCTGTTTCTACATTGCAATCTTTTGCTTCAATTTTATTAACGGGTTTTTCATCCGCAAACAAATCTGCAAACTCTTCTTCCTTTAATTCATGAATGGCTTCATCCAAAATTTTATGGTACATTTCAAAACCAATTTCAGCAATAAAACCACTTTGTTCTCCGCCCAATAAATTTCCTGCCCCACGTATATCTAAATCGCGCATGGCCACATTAAAGCCACTGCCCAAATCACTAAATTCTTCTATGGCTTGTAACCTTCTTCTGGCATCATTGCTTAAGCCAACCATGCTTGGAACCATTAAATAACAAAAGGCTTTCTTATTGCTTCTACCAACCCTTCCGCGCATTTGGTGTAAATCGCTTAAGCCAAACATGTGGGCATTGTTTATTATTATGGTATTGGCATTTGAAATATCTAAACCTGCTTCAATAATAGTGGTAGCTACCAATACATCATATTCGCCTTCAATAAAGCGCATCATTACATCCTCTAATTGGTCGCCTTCTAATTTTCCATGTGCCACCGCCACTTTAATGCCTCCACATAATTGCTCTATGTGTTTGGCTAAATCGTAAATGTCTTTCACCCGGTGGTGCACAAAAAATACTTGTCCGCCACGTTCTACTTCATTTAAAATAGCTTCTTTAATAATATCATCTGCATAATTATACACAGCTGTTTCTACTGCTTGCCTATTGGCGGGAGGTGTATTAATAATAGATAAATCTCGGGCACCCATTAAAGAGAAATGCAAGGTTCGGGGAATAGGGGTTGCAGTTAAAGTAAGCGTGTCTACATTGGTTTTAAAACTCTTTAATTTTTCTTTTGCAGCTACGCCAAATTTTTGTTCTTCATCTATAATAAGCAATCCCAAATCTTTAAACTTGGTTTCTTTACTCAAAATTTTATGCGTACCTATTACCAAATCTAGCTTTCCTTCTGCCAATCTTTTTAATACATCTTTTTGCTCCGATGCCGTTTTAAAACGGTTAATATAATCAATGTTGCATGGAAAGTCTTTTAAGCGCTCTTTAAAGGTTCTATAATGTTGGTTGGCTAAAATAGTGGTAGGAACCAAAATAGCAACTTGTTTGCTATCTGATATGGCCTTAAACGCTGCCCTAATGGCAATTTCTGTTTTACCAAATCCCACATCGCCACAAACCAATCTATCCATCGGGTGCGGATTTTCCATGTCTTTCTTCACATCATAGGTGGCCTTGCTCTGGTCGGGCGTATCTTCATACATAAACGAGGCTTCCAATTCTACCTGCAAGTAAGTATCGGGCGAGTACGCAAAACCTTGTTGGGCTTTTCTCTTGGCATACAATTTAATTAAATCGCGGGCAATGTCTTTTACTTTTTTCTTGGTATTGTTTTTCAATTTTTCCCAAGCATCGCTACCCAACTTATTCATGCGAGGTTCTGCGCCTTCTTTGCCTACATACTTAGATATTTTATGCAGCGAGTTAATGCTTACATACAACAAATCATTGTCTCTATAAACCAAACGCACTGCTTCTTGTAACTGACCATTAATCTCTAATTTTTCTAGTCCGGCAAACTTGCCAATTCCATGGTCTATATGCGTTACGTAATCTCCCGGGCGTAATTCTCTTAGCTCTTTTAAAGTTAAAATTCTGCTACCGCTGTAACCACTTTTTACTTTGCCTTTATAAAATCTATCAAAAATTTGGTGTTCGGTATAAAACGCAATTTGTTGGGTATGGTCTATAAACCCGTTGCTTAATCCATGATAAATGGGCTCAAACTTAACGTCTTTTGCTAGGTCGTCGAAAATGGTATACAAGCGTTCAATTTGTCTGCTGCTTTCGCTAAAAATAAGATTGGTATATTCTTTTAACGAATTCTCTCTTAAGTTCTCTATCAGCAAGGTAAAGTTTTTATGAAAAACTGGCTGCGGACTCATCTTAAAATTGATTTCATGTTTCGCTTTTAAGGCCTTGCGTGAACCAAATTCGATGCGAGTATAGGCTTCAGTTTCTTTTTTAAATGCGGCTAGGGTCAGCCAAGTTTTATCTACTCCCTCAAACGAAAAATCTTCTTTGTTTTCAATTGTTTTTGGGTCGAACTTACTTACTTTTTCTAATCCTCGTTGCAGTTGATCGCAGCTTAGGCCATAGTCTTGAAGCCAAAATAAAGTTTCTTTGGGGAGGTAGTTAAAGAGGGTTTCTTTGGCGTGTAATTCTTTTTGTACATTGGGTATAATATAGAAGCGGTCTACTTTTTTTACCGACAATTGGTCGTAAGGTTCAAAGATGCGAATGCCTTCAATTACATCGCCGTTTAGTTCTATTCTATAAGGTTTTTCGTTGCTAAAAGAGAACACATCTATAATGCCCCCACGAATGCTAAAGTGGCCCGCTTCGTAAACAAAATCGCTGCGTTCGAAATGGTGTTCTGTTAAAAATTCAATAAAAAATTCGAGGTCAAATGTATCCCCAACTTTAAGTTCAAAGGTGTTTTGGTTCAAGTCTTTTTCGCCCATTACAAACTCCAACATAGCCTCAGAGCTGGTAATTACCCACTCTGCTTTGGCGTAGGTTTGGTTCAGCCTATTTAAAACCTCTGCGCGTTCTAATACCAATTGGTTTTGAATGGTTTCTGGCTGAAAACTTCTTTTATACGAGGCTGGAAAATAGTTGATGGTTTTACCCGGAAGCAAGTTTTCTAAATCGGTGGCAAAGTATTTTGCCTCTTCATTGCTGCTACAAACCACCACCGAACAGATGTTTCTTTGCTCATAAGTGAGGGCGGCCAAGAGGGCTGCGGCTGAACCAATAAGGCCATTTAAATGGATTACGTTTCCTTTTGGCTGATCCAAAGCAGATTGGAGGGCGCAAAAATTTTCTCCTGGTATATATTTTTCGAATACGTCTGTTAACTTCATAAAACAGTTTAGCCCGAAACGAAGTTCGGGCGATTTTTTTAGTCTGCGAAAATAAGGGAAAAAGAGGATTTTATTTTACAGGCAGATAATAATTAGCAGTTGTGGGTTGTGGTAATTTTTTCCCCTTTACACAAATTTGCCTTCAATCAAAAAGCCTTTCATTCAAAACTCCTGCGCAAATAAATTTGGTAGATGCATGAATAAATTTGTTGGGACTTTGAAATTGCTGAAGAGCGCATTCAATAAAGGGGAAAGAATAGGTTGATTTTATGCATGGTGCTTCTTTTTCGCAATAGGCAAAATGAGGACGATGGGTTGGGGTAG
>JAUYMZ010000013.1 GCA_030699355.1 Bacteroidota bacterium
CATTCACAATCTTTAAGCATAATTAAAATCTGATTGGGTAAGTTCTTTTATTTTTTCAATTGCCTGCTCAATATCTTCAATATTATTTTGCTTTCCTAATGAAAAACGCAAGGAAGCAAAAGAATTTTCAGTGCTTAACCCCATAGATGTTAATACATGAGATGGCTCAATAATAGCAGAGGAACAGGCTGATCCATTAGAAAGAGCAATTTCTTTCATTCTACCAATTAAAACATTGGCATCTTGACCTATAAAACAAATATTAGTTGTGTTGTAAATTCTATTTTTAGAATCACCATTTAGAAAAGTGTTTGGAAGTTTTAATAACTCATATTCTAGTTTATCTCTTAATTGAGTAATTTTTTTTTGATTTTGTTTTATTTCTTGACCAGCTATTTCACAGGCTTTTGCCAAGGCTATAATACCAGGAACATTCAAAGTTCCGCTTCGCAAACCTTGCTCATGCCCCCCTCCATGAATTTGAGCTTTAAGTTTAACTTTATTCCCTCTTTGCCTAATATACAAAGCACCAATCCCTTTTGGGGCATACATTTTATGTCCACTAAAACAAAGCAGGTCTATTCCTAAATTATCTACATCAATTTCTATTTTACCTACAGCCTGTGTGGCGTCTGTCATAAATAACACTCCATTCTCCCTTGCAACTTTTGAAATCTCTTTTATTGGTTGCATTACCCCTGTTTCATTATTAACATACATCACCGAAACCAAAACGGTTTCAGTACGAATGGAACGTTTCAGTTCTTCTATATCAATTAATCCATTAGGTTGAACTGTTAAATAAGTTATTTCAAAACCTTTTCTTTCTAAATCTTTACAAGTATCTAAAACCGCTTTGTGTTCGGTTGAAACAGTAATGATATGTTTTCCTTTATTAAAGTAACTTTCTGCAACTCCTTTGATGGCAATATTGATAGCTTCTGTTGCTCCGCTTGTAAAAATTAATTCTTTAGATTCTGCATTGATAAAGTTTGCGATTTGTTCTCTAGCTTGTTTTACATTTTCATTGATGCTCTGACCAAAATGATGGGTACTACTTGGATTAGCAAAATTACCTTTTAAAAAAGGCAACATTACATCAAGCACCCTCGGGTCGATTGGGGTGGTGGAGTTGTAGTCGAGGTATAATATTTTATCTGGGTCTAACATTAATACACCACTTTTAAGAGTTTGTCTTCTTCAATTTTTAACAACTTGATAACTTCGTCAATATCCTTATATCTCTTGCTTTTAGAGTGGTTCAACATTGTTTTTATGATAGGATACAACTGTCCTTTTTTCATTAGAAAATCAGTTTCTTTTATGGAACCAATCGGTGCATTGTGTTGAAAAATATACCAGAAAACCTTTCCCAATTGGAAGATATCTGATTGATGATCTATATCGCAATGATATTTATGAATAAACCCTTTTCCCTCAGTAAGATATTTATTCATTGACTCTGGTGACATCCATCCTTTTGGCCCTATATTATCTGCTATCTTATCAAGTTGAAAATTATTATTTCTGTCATTAATTAAACCAAGATCACCAATTTTCCAATTAGCATCAGAGTTCATGAAAATATTATCTGGTTTAATATCCCTGTGATAAAGACCTAACAATTTCAACTCTTTCAAGCCTTTGGCTAAATCAATACAGAGGCTAACTTTTTCTTCGATTGTTATTATGTTGTGATTTAATTCTATAAAACTTTTTAAGTCGTAGTGGGCATATTCCATTGTGTAATAAAAATATTCATCATATTTATTTCTACGATTATCAAATATTTTGCATAAACCAGAATTTTCTATGATTATAATATTCTCAAAATTTTTCTCTTTACATTTATAAAGTGCCTCAACTTCCCTAACAAATCTTTGTTGTGATCTATTAGTAACGTATTGTTTCTTGAATCTATGAATTTTCAATATCAAATTAGGCTCATTATAAACTGGATCATTAATTTCGATACTTTGAGCTTCATAAAGCTTTAGTATTATTGAATTACCTCCTTTATTTTCACCATTAGTATTTAAGTAAGTAAAATAATAATCAGTATTGTCAATTTGAATAAGATTTAAGGTAGGAGTATAAATATCAATTAACTCGAATGACTCTTTACCATTCTTAGCTATATGTTGTCGAATAGTTCCTTTGTATAGAACTTTGTCTTTGGGAAAAGTAAAATCCATACAATTTGTTAATCTAAAAGTGAAACATTTATCAAGTTATATTCATCAACTTTCGTAAACTGAATTTTATCTTCACCATATACGTCTGACAGAAAATTAACCACATCAATTAAAATGTCATTCTTGTTAATATCAGTATTTTTCAAAACTGAATTAAAAAATAGCAATCTTCTTTCACGAGCATTAGTCGAATTTGATTGAGAAACACAATTGGTAGCGTAATCCTTTAAAGCATCACAATCTTCATTAGTTGGTCGAATAAATTGTCTACCATCTTCATCAGCTCTGTCTAAGATTAATAAAATTTGGTATTGGTATTTTAATAATTCCTGCGATGCGCCAAAATTTTCATTAATAAAAGAAAAAAGAGTAAAAAAATCATTTTTCTGTTTATATCTTGTATTTCTTAATGGCTTAATAGCATTTAGAATTGCTATCCTGTCAATGATGCCGAAAAATTTCTTTCTTAATTCTTCATATTCATTTTGACTAATATCATCTTTATATATGTTTTCAACTACTTTCTTTTTTTCTT
>JAUYMZ010000015.1 GCA_030699355.1 Bacteroidota bacterium
CAGAAAAAAAACTGGATTTTTCAATCCTACATCCTCACGGATTATTTCAATAGGAAATCTAGTTGGATTTAAAACATACAATATGCATGTTATCCACGCTTTGCCAAAACTGATAGAAATTTATCCCGCAATAACATACGACATATATGGACTGGGGCCTAACGAAGAATTCTTAAGAGGTCTTGTAAAGAAACTTCACTTAAATGATGTCGTTCGATTTCATGGTGAAGTTGAGTATTCCAAGATGGAAAATATCTTGCGGAACTCTTCAATTTTTATCGGTAGTGGAACGGCCATACTTGAAGCAGCAGCCCTTGGTGTTCCAGCAATTATTGGCATTGAATCAATTGAGGAACCCTTAACCTACGGATATATTTCAGAAATCAAAGGTCTATCATACAATGAGAACGTTCCATATGTGGCTAAGGTAGCCTTTAACACTCTGCTCGTAAGTTTTTTTGGAGATTCTAAACTCAGAGAGAGTTTATCAATCAAGTGCCAGCAGAAGTCCGAAGTATTTTCAGTGAAAAAAACAGTTGCTGGATTAGAAAATTTAAACTTCCATACAAATTGCCAAGATAAAAAACTAGGTCGATTGGAATTAGCAAGAATGTATTTTTCTTTTTTAGGACTTGCCCTGAAACAAATAATTGCACGCGACTCAAGATTTTCATCGCGCCGAAATCAATCATTTTGAATATTGATTATGAGTAGCGCACTTATACCGTATGTGTTGTCATCATTACTATTCTTCCCTTACTTACCTTTTAGCTTAAAGGCTGAATATGTTTTTGTCTTATTAGCTATCTTGCCTTATTTATTTTTAAGAAATTTCAAATTTAATAAAGAAATTTTAATACTGTCATTTTGCTTGATTTCTACACTACCTTTCGTTCTTTTGACAAGCTTTCATTCCTTTGAAACGGGATTATTTGCATCGCCGCTAACCATGTTTGCGCGCTTGGCCCTTCCTGGAGCTATGCTTATATCATTTTCATTTGCTTTATGCAGCGCAGAGAACGTTTTTGAACATACTATTCGGGCCATTACCATTTCAGGATCTATATTGGCTGCAGTAGCGATCGCCTCTCTTATTTTTCCTAATTTTTCAACACTTCTTTGGCCTTGGATAATCAACGAGGAGAGCAGTGTATGGTCACAGTCGATGAATTTGGGTCGAGTACCTGGATTATTCAATCAGCCTCTTGAGGCGGGACTTTTTTATAGTATAGCACTTTTTGCTTCTGTTATTGGATTTAAATTGAGATCCAAAATTGTTATATCTGATTATGTATTTTTGATACTAATATTCATAGGTGGCATTATTACTCTATCTA
>JAUYMZ010000021.1 GCA_030699355.1 Bacteroidota bacterium
CCTTGACTTAAAAAATTTGTTACAAAAGGATTGTATCCTAAAAAGATAAAAGTAAAGAGCAACCAAGCCATTCCAAGGGCAATGATTTTCTTAACTTGATAGGCATTTGTAAACAATAGAAATACTAAAAAAGCCAGCACAAAAATACAGGCATAAGCCGTTCCGTTATATTTTGTATTGGCTAAAAGGGCAAAAGATAGGAGGGCAAGTATGCCGTTAATATAACCTCCTTCTTTAAATTGATAAATAGAAAAAAGAAATCCCAAACTAATTAAAGCAGCAAGTTGTCCGTCTGAATAAAAGCTTCCCAAATTTAGGATTTGGATAGGGTTGCTTGAAAGTAATAAGGCCATCAAAACGCTGCTCCAACGATTAAGCTGAAATATGCTTTTAAACAGATGAATGCTCACTAAAAAACAGGAAATGGAAAGAATAGCGGTGCTGGCTTTTCCAATTTCTGCTTCTTGGCTAAAGGCAAAAATATGGGCTCCAAATAACCAACTTCCTTTTGGAAAGTGCGCGAGATATGCGTAAGAAAAAGAAGTTTCAGACTCTTTTAACTCTTGGTAAATGGGATTCCATCCTTTTTTTAATAAATGAATGGCGTCTAAATGATACCAATTTCCATCAAAGGAACTATCTAAAATGGTATTGGCATGCCACAAGCAGCCTAATATAATGGCGGTACCTGTTAAGAAATAGGGGGCGCGAGATTTGAAATTAGCTAATGAAAAGTAATCTCTTAAAATAAGCCGCCAAATTAACACAAAGATAATCTGGGTAAAAATAAACTGCCAATGGCTAAGAGAGCTCCCAAATAGAAAAAAAAATTGCGGAGTAATTGCCATACAAGCATACCAAATAAATAGCATGCAACCAAGGGTGTAAAGGCGTTGAGTTAGGTTCATACAGCAATTGTTGCTCAATAGTACAAAAAAAGCATCAACAATTCGCAACAATTCGCTAAAATTGCGCTTCTTAAAGAAAAATGGGGAAACAAATTTTAATTACTGGTGGGGCAGGGTTTGTTGGTTCAACACTAGCTATTGGACTAAAACAGGCATATCCAAATGATAGAATAATTGCCATTGATAACTTGCGTAGGCGTGGTTCTGAGCTTAATCTCCCTCGTTTAAAGGACATGGGTGTTGAGTTTTTGCATGCAGATATTCGCAACCCAGAAGACTTACTTGGTTTTGATTCATTAGATTTTATTATTGATGCCTCGGCTGATCCAAGTGTTTTATCTGGTATAGATTCGCCCGTGATGCCTTTGATACAATCTAACTTAAATGGCACGGTTCATTGTTTGGAGTTGGCTCAAAAAACAGGTGCTTCCTTTATATTTTTATCTACGAGCAGAATTTATCCTATTAAAAATTTGGAAGCGGCTGCTTTCGAAGAATTAGAAACCCGCTTTGTTTGGAAAGATACCCAAGCTCTGCGCGGAATTTCTTCGAGGGGCGTGCAAGAAGATTTTCCTTTAGAGGGAAGTAGAAGTTTTTATGGAAGCACAAAATTAGCTTCGGAGCTATTGATTGCAGAATACCACGAACATAAAAATGTTCGGAGTATTATAAACCGCTGCGGTGTTATCAGTGGTCCGTGGCAAATGGGTAAAATAGATCAAGGTGTATTGGTGCTTTGGCTGGCACGCCATTATTTTAAAGGTGATTTATCCTATATTGGATACGGTGGAACGGGTAAACAAATGCGTGATGTGCTGCATGCAGATGATTTACTTCAATTGATAGACCACCAAATACATCATGTAGATTTATATGCAGGCAAAACCATGAATGTTGGTGGGGGTTTAGATTGCAGTTTTAGCTTACAAGAGCTTACCGCACTTTGTGAGGAAGTTACAGGTAACAAAATAGCTATTAAACCTATTACAGAGAATAGAGCCGCCGATATTCGAATTTATGTGAGCGATTGTGCCTACTTAAATTCTATCAATGCGGGTGCTTGGACACCTAAAAAAACAATGAAAGATTTGGTAGCTGATACTTTTGAGTGGATGCGAGACAATGAGAAAAATTTGAAAAATATCTTAAATTAGTTGAATGAATATTGCAGTAATTACAGGAAGTAGCGGATTAATTGGAGGTGAATCTGTAGAGTTTTTCACCAAAAAATTCGACCTCGTAGTGGGTATCGACAATAACTTACGTTCCTATTTCTTTGGTGCCGACGGTTCTACCATTTGGAATAAAAATAGATTAGAAGAAAAATATCCTAATTTTAAATCGTATGATATTGATATCCGCGATTATGCTTCTTTGGAAAAGGTGTTTCAAGAGTTTGGTTCAGACATAAAATTGATTATACATGCTGCCGCGCAACCTAGTCATGATTGGGCTGCCAAAGAACCGCTAACAGATTTTGGTGTAAATGCAACAGGTACTTTGCATATGCTAGAACTCACAAGATTGTATTGCCAAGAAGCGGTATTTATTTTTACTTCTACCAATAAAGTATATGGAGATACTCCAAATTATTTGCCGCTTGTGGAGCTAGAAAAACGCTGGGAAATTGCAGAAGATCATGCTTTTTATACGCATGGTATTGATGAGAGTATGAGCATAGACCAAACCAAACACAGTGTTTTTGGTGCGAGTAAGGTGGCCGCTGATATTATGGTGCAAGAGTATGGAAAGTATTTTGGCATGAAAACGGGGGTATTTAGGGGTGGATGCCTTACAGGGCCAAACCACAGTGGCGCGCAACTGCACGGATTTCTGGCTTACCTCATGAAGTGTGCCATCAGCGGAACGCATTATACAATTTTTGGCTATCAAGGAAAACAAGTACGCGATAATATTCATAGCGCAGATTTGGTAAATATGTTTTGGCATTTTTACCAAAATCCTAAAGCAGGTGAAGTATACAATGCCGGCGGTGGGAGATTTGCTAATTGCAGTATGTTAGAGGCCATTGATTGGTGCGAGAAAATTAGCGGTAAAAAAATGAGCTTCAGTTATTCAGAGACTAATCGCATTGGCGATCATATTTGGTACGTGAGCGATGTAAATAAGTTTAAACTGCATTATCCAAGTTGGAACTGGCAATATAATTTGGAAGCTACTTTGGTAGAAATGCACGATAAAATGAATGAAAGAATGATTGTTAAGGATTGTTAGTTCCTATGAAATTAAGTGTAGTAATTCCTGCCTATAACGAAGCAGAAGGTATCACAGATACTTTAGAGAAAATTTATGCCAAGCTTTCTTCAGAAAAAATTCAACATGAGATTTTGGTTGTAAACGATAATTCTAAAGATGCTACACTGCAAGTATTAACAAACCTGCAACAAAAGATACCTACGTTGGTTGTGCATACCAATGCGGGTCCCAACGGTTTTGGATACGCCATACGTTACGGATTAGAGCGTTTTTCTGGAGATTGTGTAGCTATTGTTATGGCAGATTTAAGTGATTCTCCAGATGATTTAGTGGCTTTTTACAACAAACTCAATGAAGGATTTGATTGTGTTTTTGGAACCCGCTGGAGTTTGGGTGGTAAGGTATACGATTATCCAAGTCATAAATTATTCTTGAACCGATTTTTTAACAATATTGTGCGCCTTCTTTTTGGGATTAAATACAATGATGTTACCAATGCCTTTAAACTCTATAAACGCGAAACCATAGAGGGGGTAAAACCTTTTCTTTCGCCACATTTTAATTTAACAGTAGAGATTCCGCTTAAGGCAATTATCCGTGGGTATTCGTATGCGGTATTACCCAATAGTTGGACCAATAGAAAGCATGGGGTATCCAACTTAAAAATTAGAGAAATGGGGAGTCGTTATTTCTTTATTTTACTGTATTGTTTAATAGAAAAATTTTTCTCTCGTGGCGATTTTAAAAAGCAGTGGTAGGGGCTTTAAACCCATTTCTTAGCTCTTGCGTTCTTAAAGTGGTGCCTGGAACCATATAATAAGTACTTGGAAATTGATCCCAACAAATGCCTTCATGTGGTGTTGTATAAGCCTCAAATCCATTCAAATTGATGGGCTCTAATTGCTCTTTTGGATAAGCTTTAGGAATGATTAGCCCACTTAATAAGTCGCCTTTTTTAATGGTTTGAACCAATACATAAAAAACCAATAAGCCAGTTAAAATAGAAAGGAATCCTTTTATTAAATGAAAGGAGAATTTCTCTGCTAATACATAAGCCAAAAGTGCTAGTGTGCTTACCATGTACCCAAATAAAAATCGTGGGTGTGGGCCATTTAAGAAAAGTACTAAAAATCCTAGTAATACAAAAGCTGCCAACCATAAAATCTCTTTTCTTTTCCAAATAAATGTCCATAATAAGGGAGTTCCAAGGGCAAATGAAAGTACCAAAGATTTGTTTAATAAATCGAGTTTAGAAAACCAAAGTGGTAGCCATTCATCTATGCGTAAGGTGGCAGTATAGTAAATATCTTGAAAGGGAACTTTGCCCCAACTTTTTATGCTAAAGGTTTCAAATTTTAAAACTTCGGCAGGGAGTTTCCAATCAAAATTAAATACATCTATCTGGTGAAATGGATATAATAGGTAGCCGCTTACAATTACATTTCCGATAAGCCAAGGGACCAGAAAAATGCAAGCTAAACCTATAAGCTGAACCAAGCTTTTGAAGTCTTTTTGTTTGAGTAAAACATAGAGTGCAGGTAAGCACAACATACCATAAGTTATGGCCGTGGCTTTTACGGTTAATGCCCAACAAATAAACAATACGCTTAAAACTAAGTAGGGTTTAAAATCTGTTTTATGGAAATTGGCCAATATAAAAATATCAAGTAATAGATAGAGTGTTAAGGTTATTAAAATATCTGGTGTAACAGCTCCAATAAATGCAGTTTTAAAAGCCAAAATCATGAATAATAAAAATACATACCTCATCCATTGTTGTGCTTTTGAAACGCTAGGCGAAAATAAAAACCAAGCGAGTGTACACATGTAAAACAAGGCGTTTCCTACGTAAACAGATTTAACTCCCCAGCTGTATAGCCCAAAAAATGCTTGCAGATTAAACCACCAATTATTGTTGGCTAGCGGACGGTTAAAGTTTCCTAATCCGGGAATGTTAGCATAGCGTTCTGCCCATTGTATAGCTTGTAAGTGATAATCGGCAATATCGCCAATGCCTGGTCTTGAAATAATAGACAATAATACTCCCAACAGAATGGTGCCAAGAAAAAGAGCATTTTTCTTAAGATCTACAAAAGCATCCCATAACATAGTTTTTACACTTTTTCTGTATTGTGATATCCAAGAGATAAAAATTATATGTAATATCCAATCAATCTTAAAAAAGAGGTGATATATGCCAATAATAGGACTCATAGCAGCCAATCCAATAATTGGGAAAAGGCTGTAGTGT
>JAUYMZ010000022.1 GCA_030699355.1 Bacteroidota bacterium
CCTGCAAATATATTGGTTTTAGTGGTCCAAGTTTTATAACCATAGCTTCAGCATTTGTACCATTAAATTCGCTTGAAAAAGCTTTTTTACAATCTATTTGAATAGATGTATCCTGAAACCTTCCAGGTAAGTATAAACTTCCTAAATGGTCAATAACATGGTCACTTGAAAAGCTAAATATTCTTTCAAAATTCCTTGTTAATCTTTTTAAACCAATCAAGTTATTAGAACTGTCGAATGTTAATAAAACATCACCAAAAAATGTGCTTTTAAGATTAAAATCACCTATTTTATGATTTTCATTAGATGTTTGAACTATTGCATATAGCTGGTTTGTAATTGGATTATGAATAAACTTGTTTAAAAAGTCTCCCCAATTGCTTCCCAACATTAAATTACTGTATTTTAAATCTCCATTTGCCTTGATTCTACAGTAATAAACCTGCCATATATTATCAACAAGTTTTACAGAAGTGTCATGCAATGAAAATTCTTGAGGTAAAATATTTAATCCTAAAATTAATTCTTGTTGTATTTTATCAAAAGTCAACCTGGGTCTTAGAGAGGTAATTGTAGATATTTTTTGACTGTATCCAACTGGTTTTGACCATATAATATTTAGAGATGAGTCTAATTTAACAAGTATAAAATTATAACCAATCTTAAGTGGTATTGGTATTAAGCTTTTAAAGGTGTCCAAGGCATCAATGTAAATTTGAAATAAATTATAGGTATTTGCTCCATCAGTTTGAACAAAATAATCAAATCTAATCATTGTGTCAGATTTATTATTATCAACTCTATTTTTTAAAATCTCTTTTTTTAATAATAGCTCACCATGGGTATTAAATTTTAATAGAACACATTTTGTATTTATTATTACATTTGATTTTACTCCCCATGTATTTGTAATTGTTAGCGTGTCATTACTATTATCTAACGGTATTCGGTCATTGTCTATTGCTAAAAATATATCATCATTAGCTAAGATGGTTAAATTATTAATAACATTCAATGGCATAAAGGAAGATAGCTTAGGTGGCAAGTTTTTCCAAACACCCTCATTGGCAATGGTATTTACCCAAATAAATTGGCCGTTTGAATTTACTTTGCATGTAAAATAAGCAAAGTACTTGCTTGCGTGAGGAGAGTTTTTTGGTACATCAGCCAATACCTTTTTAAACAATATTCCGCGTGAATCTATTAAATTAGCGGAATCATTCGCCCTAAATCTATAATGAATAATCAGTTCATTTATAGATGAAATCCTCAGAAGCAAATTCACAGCCGCATTAGCGCCTCCTATGCTAGTTGTGTTTAAACGGATATGATGCAAATATTGCCCATTTGAATTAAACTTTATGATTGCAATTGTATAATTACCTTGAGCATTGTTTGGATTTTTAGCTATAATTATTGGAGTGCCTGCGCTATCAATTAAAAAATTATGGTCCCTAAACTCAATTGCCGTATATCTATTACCCATATTATCAACACAATTTTGAACAGCAGTTTCGCTACCATAACCACCATAGGCCCAAATATTCTTAACCTCTTGTGCATTTGCACTTATTGAGAAAAAGCAGAAAATAATATAGTATACTAGGCTGCGCATATTTTTAACAATGGCTAATTTAGGGGTTTGAGCAGTAATACCCAAACCCCAATTGCAAAAAAAAATTATTGTTTAAAAATTTTGATGGTTTTTACGTCATTATTTTCTAGATAAAACTGAATAAAGTATATACCTGTTTTTAATCCATCAAGATTAATTTTATCTCCATTTATTTTGTTAAATTTTTCATGTTTTTTACCCATGTTATCATATATCACAAACTTTTTTACCTTAATATCTGAAACAACTTGAATATATTCCTCTACTAATGTTGGTTTTGCAGAAAATCCTAAATTAGTGTTAGGAGTAATAGAAGTTGATTTTGTTTTAAACATGGGATGTGGTGGCATATTAAATCTCGGACACATCATTTCACAAGGTTCTTGACCAACAACCATACCATTAACTTTGGTTGGTAATCCAGTATTTGGGTCAATTAAATCTGCTTCTAATTTATTAGTGTAATTGTTATAATCTGGTTGTGGTAATGATTCGCAGTGAGGTCCTTCTGCTTGAATATTTGTTGGAATCCATTTACTATGTGTTAGACCTTCTTCAGTTGTAATTAATCTGTATTCATATACAACCTTGCAGCAAGCTTCTCCACAAGGAATAGATTGGTATAGTATGGTGTTATTCCTAACAAAAAATGTGTCCCTAATCCCTCTGTCATCAGGGGCTTGTATGAAAAATGAGCCAGCAGGGAAATTAAGTTTAACTAAAGAGTTGCAAGAGCCAGGAAATAGCATATCAGCTGTTCCATTTGTTGCTCCAGTCCCATCATTCATTATAGCATTTATTGCATCCACTATAAAGTCTCTTATATTTAAAGCACTTATTGGGTTAGACCCTATACTATAAGGTGGAACGTTTTCTAAAAGGCATCCATTGGCTAATGCCTCTGCTCTATCATCAATAAATACAGGGTCATTCATAACTTTGGTAATTTTCCCATTGCAGTCATAAGTTGCATATGTTATAATAACCATAACTACGAAATTATGTTGTCCGTTTGCACAATTTGTTGACTTTACAATTGGGAACCATTCTGTGTCCATGCTTACTAATGTGCAGGGCGTAGTTTCACATAGCCCTGTTTGTGCTTTGCTAATTGGCGTAATTGCAAATGCTAAAAGTAAAATTAGAATTATTTTTTTCATTTTGTTTATAGTTAAATTTTTTATGCCAATTAAAAGGGTAGTGGCATTACTACTTGTATTTTAATAATGTAGCGAATACGGCTGCTTTCACATCTTTATCTATCCCAGATTAGATGTGATATTTTAATTATTTTCTTTTAATAATTAACCTCCTTTCTAATTCAAAGCTAGCTAATTAGTTTCAAAAAACAACATACATGTTCCTTTTTTTACAATTGAACAGTCGTTGCTTGCGTTGGTGCAAAGTGTAACAGATAAGAGATTTTTAATTTTACTTGGAAACAGGCTAAAGCAGCTCCGAAAAAGCAAAGGTCTTACCCAATTAGAGCTCGCAATCTTGTGTCAAAATCACGCTGAGCAAATAGGAAGAATAGAGCGAGGACAGCACAATGTAAGTATTTGCTCATTGTTGGCTATTGC
>JAUYMZ010000023.1 GCA_030699355.1 Bacteroidota bacterium
ATATACAACACACTATCGCATCCCAAAGAAGCGGAAAGTGTATCTAGGTACAAGCCATCCGAAAACACAGCAAGCTTTCCGCTCACCCCTGCATACGGCGTGCAGGAACTAATATAAATAGTATCTTTAGTTGGCGTGCGGGTGTAGTTAATGGTAACAACGCTATCGCAAAACAAGCTGTTGGGAATGGTATCTACATATTGTCCGCTTTGCGTATACAGGTATTTACCACTTAAACTGTTTATAGGGCCGCAATTGCTGGTATCGAGGGAGCTTTGGCTTGAACCCAATTTAAAATGAATGGTAAGGATACTATCACCTCCTAGGCTATTAGGAATGGTATCATGGTATGTGCCCGATTGCCTTATTATTTGATTTTTACTCCAATAGGAAATGGGGATACAGTTAAAGGTATCCAGTTTATTTTTATTGTTTAAAACCCTTAAGTTAATAAACAAAATACTATCGCATCCAAATAAATTAATAAGAGAGTCTATGTATAAACCTGTGCTATCCCAAGTGTATTTTTTGCTAGGGGAGATTAAATTGTATTTTACGGCAGTGTCTATGTTAATTTGATTATTGTTTATACTTAGATGGATTTTTAAAATACTATCACACCCAAATGAACTTAAAATGGTGTCTAAATAAACGCCTGATGAATCCCAAATAAACTTGTTGCTAGGTGAAGTATAAGGATAGCATGAATTTACAAATAACTGTTTTATGGGTTCAAAATAAATAGTAAATGCATCTGTTAACTTAAACCCAAATTGATTAGTATCACTTTTCGTGGCATACAGATTTTTACAAGGTAATATTATGCTATCATTAAATTGTCCAGAGGCAAAAACTTTGCCTTTAGAATCAACCATTCCACCAAATTCATTACTGTAATATAAAAAAATATTTGAACTTGGGTTATCTATATTGGCAAGTATTGGAATTATTGAACTAACAGTATTTGTAGAGTCATCAACTTCAAGAATACCATTGAAAATTTTGTTTTGTAAATAACTTGGAATTTTATTTATAAATCTAGGGTCCGAACCAAGAATTTGTCCTAAGGAAACATGCTTTCTATTTAAGGGATTAAATGAATGTTTAAGAAGGTTTGTGCCAAAAATGAACGAGTCTGTAAAAAGAATATTTCCTTCATAATTTAATTTAAATCTAAAATTGTTGTGAGAGTTAATAGTATTTAATGAAGGTTTAAAAATTGATACATGACTTGTTTTAGAAAAAATCAAATTAAAGATAATAGTGCTTTTTAAAATATCTATATCTAGGTTGGTAAACATTTTGCTATAGAACCCTATAGTTTCTTTTAATTTGTATAGAGGCTTTATCCAAATAAGGCTATCGTTTTCATTTGTTTTTAAAATAAAATAGTTTATTCCGTATTCAATAGGTATTTTTGGGTTGGATTGAAAGGTGTCATTGCTATTAAAAAACATATTTAGGTATGTGAAATTACTTGTTCCATCGGAGACAATAATTGCATCTTTGCTATATGAGAAGGATGGAATTAAACTATCTTTTTGATTAAATAATAGTCTATTTTTAAAAGGTTCATTACCAGACAAAAAAACACCGTCTGTAGTATAGTTCAAAATAACGTTTTGAGTAGTAACTAAAATTGAGTTTTTTGCTCCAGCATTGTTTAAATAGCTAATCGTATCTGGTGTTCCTGAATTTAATCGGGTATTTACAAAAAACAGTTTGATTGTTTCTAAACCTCCATTATTATTTATTGTTACGGCACTTCTACTGCCTAAATTACCTGATGGAATGTTTTCTTTATATATGGTATTAACCCATAATAAGTTTCCATCATTAGTGAGTTTAATTAATGCATATGCAGCTGCTGCTCTTGATTCACCCGACTTTTTTATATAAATAGCTTTCACAGTCCTGTATAATTGAGCATTTTTGTTATATATCAAAAGTGAGTCAACTTGAGCAAATCCATTTAAAACATACAAATTGTTTTGATTGTCAAATTTTATATCAATGGGTTCTGTATTACTTGCTGATGTTCTAAAACAGTATTGAAAAATTCCATTAGAATCATATTTTATTATGGCCTTGGTTAAATTGCCTCCAATACTAGGAATATTAATTTGGTGGCCATTGCTATCAGCAGTAAAGTAATTATTGTATGAAATTACTTGGAATCTATTTCCAATTTTATCAAAAAAGATTTGGTTAGAGCTTTGCACGCCGCTGCCACCATATACTTCACCGCCAATGTGGTTTTGACTTGAAGCATAATTCAAGGAAAAACAAATTAGAAAGATAAGTATGCTGGCTATTTTCAAAATGAAATATTTAAATAAAGGGTTTATTCAAAAATCGTTAATTTTTTATCTAATACCAAAAATGCATTTTAGATACTAGATTAATTTGATTGATATATTTTATTTTGTTCTTAAACAGGCTAAAGCAGCTCCGAAAAAGCAAAGGTCTTACCCAATTAGAGCTCGCAATCTTGTGTCAAAATCACGCTGAGCAAATAGGAAGAATAGAGCGAGGACAGCACAATGTAAGTATTTGCTCATTGTTGGCTATTGC
>JAUYMZ010000024.1 GCA_030699355.1 Bacteroidota bacterium
AAAACATATTAGTAATTTTGGGTTCAAGAAAATCAGTAGTTATCTCGCCAATATCTCTTTTGTAATAAGTTGATTCATGATTTAAAACAATCTTTTCAACCATCATTGGGTAAACAGACAAGAAGGAATCAGCAATCAAATTCCTTAAAGAATCGCTGCCATAATTAGTGTTGTTTAAGGTATAACCACCACCAGTAGAATTTATTTCTGTATGATAAAACAATTTAACTTCACTCAAATTGAGTTTTGACCTATCCAAAAAAATACTATCCCTCAAATTGGTATATTTTAACACGCAGCCATCTGTGTAAATACCGAGTTTGGCAAGCTCTTCATAACTCAAAATAAGTTCTTTTTCGTTTTCTTCAAAATCAAAATTATTCACTAAAAATGGGACATCCTCAAAACGAGGAACACGGCTTTCTTTTCCAATTGCAGAATCTTCCAGCGTTATTTTGGTTGATGTATGCATGGCTTTTGGAGAAGCATTTTGCACTAAAGTTGGCCTACTATTTTGACCCACATTAAAACCCATTTCAGTTAATTGAGGTATAGACTGAGTAGTGATTTCCGTATTATTTTGAGGTGACAATAACCAAAAAATAAAAGAGAATAAACCCACAATTCCAGTTAAAGCAACCATGTAAAATCTCCAGCCTTTTCCTACTTTTTTGGGAGCAATCATATCCAAAGAGTTTGACACTTCATCTAAGTTTAAAACGGGTTCTTCTGCCCTGCTATTTTGGAAAAGCTCCTTTACATAATCATCCAAAAACTCCTTATTTTTCATACGCCAAATCCTTTCTATTGTGTATATACGCCAATTGGTTTTTATCGGCTTGAACCAATTCCTTTAATCGCTTTCGAGCTTCATGTAATTGGTCTTTTACCTTAGCCTCTTTTATATCTAATAACTGCGCCATTTCTTGATAGCTTAATCCCGATATTTCAAATAAAACCAAGAGCTCCTTTTGAAGCGGATTTAGTTTTTCTAACAAGCGCATCAACTCAAATTTTAGCGTAATAGCAGTATCGGCATTTTGCTCCGAAAACCTGGAAACCACATGATTCTCCTCTAAGCTTCCTGTAAGTTGCTTTTTCCTGAGGTATTTTAGAAATTGATTACGCGCTATTCCAAATAGAAAGGGAACAAATTTCTCTTGAGATTTTAGATGCGCAAATTGTTCAAAAGCATGCAAGGTGGTTTCAGAAATTATGTCTTTGGCCTCTTCTTTATCCCAAACAAAAGATTGCACATACCTGCATAAGCGGCCATGTTCCGGCGTATATAATTGCATAAATATGTCTTTGTTAGGTTTCAATTGGTAAAATACATTTTAGCTGTATGTACCAATTTCAGCTTAAAAGTTGGAAAATTCACAAAAAATAAATCATTTTATCTCATTATCAGAGCGTTAAAATAATATCTTTTGAAACAATTAAAATACTATTTTCGCAATTAAGTAACCCATGAATCTACCAAAAATACGTCTGGCATCTACAATGAGTGTGCTGCTTTTGGCAAGCGTTTTAGTACTCTTTCCGTTGGGGTTTAGTGCCATTTTTAGCAACAACTGGTGGACAAATACTGCTTATGTTTTAACAGAATCGGCAGGTGTTAATGGTACTTTGTTGGGCATTTTTGTGGCTTGTTATTTTTATACCGTTCAAGAAATTGGCTTCAAAAATAAAACGCAAGTTTTTGCCAAAGCCATGGTTGGTTTAATGGCTATTATTAGCTTATTTGCCCTTTCTAACGAGTTTCTCACCAAACCCTATTTTAGGTATCAAAGACCTAGTCATGTTTTTCTTTTACAAAAGCTACATTTAGAGCAAAAACTAGATTCCGTTTATCATTTATCCAAAGAAGAACGAGCGCTTTGGTTCAGACAGAAAACGCAGCAGGAAACTAAGGTTTTTGCAGATATTAACCCGCGCGTATTGGAACATTGGCTGCAAGAAGCAGGATTTTCTTTCCCAAGCGGACATACCTTTAATGCCTTTTTATTGGCTTGCATTTTTGCCTTTGGAATCAGGAATAATAGTAAGAGTAAACAGTGGCAAACCTTTTATTTTCTGCCTTTTTTATGGGCAATTAGCGTGGGTATATCGCGCGTATCTTTGGGCGTACACACCCTGCAAGATGTTTGTACCGGCGCATTACTAGGCATTTTAATAGGAAATATTTTACTCACCATAGACCATAGCAGACATTGGATAACCCATAAGAAACAAATCACATGAAAATACTATACGGCGTGCCGGGCGAAGGCATGGGACATGCTACGCGCAGCAAGGTAATTATTCAATACTTATTGGAGCAAAACCACGATGTGCGTGTAGTTTCGAGCGAAAGGGCTTTTACCTTTTTAAATGCTGCTTTTCCGGGTAGAGTTACAGAAATAAAAGGCCTGCACTTTGCCTACAAAAATGCCAAAATTTCTAAAAGTGGCACCTTTATGCTGAACCTAAAATCGGCAGGAAAAAACCTAATTCATAACTACATAAAAAAGCTTGAAATTGAACATACGTTTAAAGCAGATTTGGTGATTAGCGACTTTGAAAGTTTTGCTTATTTTTATGCCAAAATACATCAATTACCCCTAATTAGCATAGACAATATGCAGGTGATGAATAGATGTAATCTAGCCATAGAAATAGCCAAAGAAGAACAGAGTAATTATAAATTAGCCAAGCAAATTGTAAAAGCTAAAGTTCCAGGCTGCCAACAGTATCTCATCAGTAGTTTTTTTGAAGCAGAAATTATTAAGAAAAACACCCAACTAGTACCACCCATTATTCGTGAGGCCATATTACAAGCAAAAACCAGCGAAGGCACGCATATTCTTATGTACCAAACCTCTAGCAGTTTAGAAAACGTGCAAGAAACTTTAGCAAAATTACCCCATGAGCACTTTATAGTTTACGGTATGAACCAAAACTACACGCAAGGAAATGTGCAGTTTAAACCCTTTAGCGAAACCGAATTTATTGCCGATTTTGCCTCAGCCAAAGCGGTGATTGCCAATGGCGGATTTTCATTTTTAAGCGAAGCTGTTTACCTCAAAAAACCCATTTACTCCTTCCCTATCGATGGCCAATTTGAGCAATACATGAACGCTGCATATATAGAAAAACTGGGATACGGCATGCATTTTAAAAGTTTAGGTTCAGACCAATTAAAAGCCTTTTTGTACGATTTACCTAATTTTACCAAGCAATTGGCACAATATGAACAAAACGGCAATGAAAAACTTTTTGAAACATTAAATTTACAATTAGTTAGCCTTGCCTGAACCTAAAAATGGTCTAAATTTGCCGGATGTTTGAAAATGCAGGAAGAACGGAAATTAGTAGTTTGGGTGAGTTTGGTTTAATTGAGCACCTTAGCAAAAACTTTACCATTCAAAATAATACCCAATTGGGTATTGGCGACGATGCCGCAGTTATTACGCCTACCGAAGGATACCAAACCTTGGTAAGTACCGACCTTTTGGTAGAAGGCGTACATTTTGATTTAAGCTATTTTCCGATGAAACACTTGGGCTATAAAGCAGTAGTAGTAAACCTTAGCGATATTTATGCCATGAATGGTAAGCCTAAACAAGTTACGGTTTCATTGGCTTTATCAAGCAGGTTTTCTTTGGAAGCAGTAGAAGAATTATATGCAGGCGTACAACTTGCTTGCGAGCGCTACCGAGTAGATTTAGTTGGTGGCGATACCAGCACCTCTAAACAAGGTTTAATGATTAGTGTTACCGCCATTGGCGAAGCAAAATCAGCAGATATTGCCTACCGCAGTGGCGCCAAAGTTCACGATTTAGTAGTGGTTACAGGCGATTTGGGCGGAGCTTATTGCGGATACCAATTGCTAGAAAGAGAAAAAAGAGTGTACCTCGATAACCCTTCGGTTCAGCCCGACCTTGGCGGATTTGATTATATCATTGAACGCCAATTAAAGCCAGAAGCCAGAAAAGATATTTATGAAATTTTGAAAACTTTGCATATTAAACCAACCGCCATGATGGATATTAGCGATGGTTTGGCCAGCGAGTGTTTTCATATTGGCAAAGCCTCCCAAGTAGGCATGAGTTTGTATGAAGAAAAAATTCCGATTGACCCAAGTACTTACAACTTTGCCCGCGAGTTAGATTTAGACCCTACCCTTTGCGCGCTGAGTGGTGGAGAGGATTATGAACTGCTCTTTACCATAGACCAAAGTGATTTTAAAAAAATTGAACACCATCCAGATTTTTCGATAATTGGGTATGTAAACGAAAAAAGTGATGGCATGAACCTCATTACAAAAAGCGGAAACAAACATGCACTTAAAGCACAAGGTTGGACAGCCTTTTAGGAATATGAATAAAAAATATTTACATTGCTGCCCTATGGCCAAAAAGCTATTTATTATACTATTTATTTGCTTATCAGGCAGTTTGAGCGCTCAGATTTTGCCAACTTTTGGCAATTCGAGAACGGGAGGTAGCGGTATGCAATTTTTAAAAATACCCAACGATGCCCGCTCCACCGCAATGGGAGGCGCCGTAGTGGGCATTACCAACGATGCCTCGGCGATGTTTTGGAACCCAGCTGGTATTACCAAAGTAGATACAGGCAGGTATAATTTTCAATTGGCCCATACCCGCTATTATGCCAATGCTAGCAGCAATTCTTTTGGGCTGGTGTATCGCCCGGGGAAATACCGCTACTTTGGATTTCAGGCTCAATCGCTCAATTTTGGCGATATGCAAGAAACCACAGAATGGCAACCTTATGGCACTGGCCGAAATGTGATGGTTAGCAATGTATTGTTAGGACTTAGCTATGCACAAATTTTAACAGACAACTTTAGTTTTGGCGTAAATGCCAAATGGGCGCATGAGGGTATTGCAGATGTGCGCATAAACAATGTGCTTTTTGATTTGGGTCTTACCTACAATATTGGTTTAATGCACAGTAAATTTGGTGTGGCCTTTAGCAATTTTGGCGTAAATGTTTCGCCAACGGGAACAGTTACGATGCTTAAGCTATCGGGCGAACAAACCAACCAAAGTTTTGCAGCCATTTCTGTACCGAGTGCCTTTAGAATTGGGGGTGCGTTTGATCCCATACATACTAATTTACACATTTTAACTGTGGCGGCACAACTCAACCACCCCACAGATAATAACGAAACTTTTGCCCTTGGTTCAGAATATAGCTACAAACAATTATTGTATTTGCGCAGTGGCTATGAATTGGGAGGCGATGAAGCCTTAAGCGCTCCCACAGCAGGTTTTGGACTAGCCCTGAACCGAAATTTTGGAAGTTTACGCTGCGATTATGGCTTTAGTAGCAAAACAAGATTGGGCAACCTTCACCGCATAACGCTATCCGTATGTATCAGATAAATAAAATATTTTATGCGCTTATTGTTGGCGTAAGTTTGTTGTTTGTTGCGCCTGCCTGCTCTTTGCTTGGTGATAAAAAAAATAGCACCGTAGACGATGTTTTTAAGCAAGGTGCCATAGACCCTAATTTGGTTCCAAACAATGTGAGCTATGTGCCCTTATACCCTTTTTTAAACAATGTGCGCAATCCACTCGATGTGTTTGTGGGTTACGATGAATTTATTTATGTGGTGGTAGATAACGATGAAAGCACCATAGATGATAATGAAGTGCTGATGTTCGACCAAAAAGCACAATTGGTATTTAGGTTAAACATTACAGGTGCCACAGATATTACCCAAGACAGAAGATTACATACCTACATTGCTGGGAGGTTTTACACTGATGCCACCCGAGCAACCAACTTAGCAGCTGTATACCACTTGAGCAATTTAGCCGCCGGCGCACCCCAATTTATAGATACCCTTAAACATTATATCTGCGACGAAAGCAGAAACAATACCTCGTTTAGAGGTCCGGATGATGTGGCAGTGCAATTTACCGGTTTAGCAACCTTATTCGACAATACTTTATATGTGGCACGTACTGGCCCCAGAAACGAGTTAGGAGGAATTGCCCGTCCAGATAATGGCGTATTAATATTTAACGCGGCAGGAACTAATATTGGTTTTACCTCACAACTTACCCCCAACCAATCGAGTTTAAAATCGAGTGTAGGGATTAGCGGCATTGCCACATTGGCGGCGCCACCGCAGCGATTATCGGGCATAAGCACTTCTAAAAATATGTTTATTTGTTTGGGAGAGCAAAGCCAAAATTTAGAATACAGAGCTTTGAGCATTGTGGCTACCGAAGACCCCGACCAAGGAACAGTATATGGCGAAAATGCCGCCTTTTTAAACTTTGATTTTAGCAAAGCAGATAGATTTATGTATGAAAGCTTCCGCTTTCAAAAACCAGAAGATATTTTTGCTGCACCCGATGCCTCGGGCTATATTTTTATAACAGATAGCCGAAAAGATTCTGTATTTGTATTTAGCAACAGCGGCTTCGAAGGCGTAAACCCTCCCGCTAATAGTCCGAATAAAAAACAACTTATTGTATCCTTTGGTGGCAGCGGCGCCGATGGAAAAGGCAGCGGCCCTTTCAACCTAATAGACCCCACTGGCATTTGTTACAATAACAGAACCATTTTTGTGTGCGATAAAGGCAATAACCGCGTTTGCAGGTACAGGCTTAATACAGACTTGCAATAGGTCTGAACCAAAACATTTAAAGCGTATCCTAGGTTATTAAAAATAGGTTCAGACCATTTTGGCTTGAACCCAAATAAAATTAAAAGATGAATATTGGAATTGTTTGTTATCCTACCTACGGAGGAAGTGGCGTTGTAGCAACTGAGCTGGGTAAAGCGTTGGCTTTACGCGGACATAAAGTGCATTTTATTACCTATAAGCAACCGGCTAGGCTCGATTTTTTTACGGAAAATACCTTTTACCACGAAGTGTATGTGAGCAATTATCCCTTGTTTGATTTTCCACCCTACGAAACAGCATTAATTAGTCATTTGGTAGATGTAGTAAAGTTTGAGAAATTAGATATTTTACACGTACATTATGCCATACCTCACGCTTCTGCAGCCATTATGGCCAGGCAAATTTTAGCTACCGAAGGCATACACATACCTGTTATTACCACTTTGCATGGTACAGATATTACCTTAGTGGGCAAAGACCCAAGTTTTGAACCTGTGGTTAGGTATAGCATTAACCAATCTGATGGCGTTACCTCTGTTTCTGAATCGCTGCGCCAAGATACCTTTACCCATATTAAAGTAAGCAGAGACATTAAAGTAATTCCCAATTTTATTGATTTTACAAGGTTTAGCAAGCAAGATAGAGGACATTTTAAAAAAGCCATTGCTCCAAACGATGAAAAATTAATTGTGCATACGTCGAACTTCAGAAAAGTAAAACGCATAGACGATGCGGTAAAAGTATTTGCCGAAATAGTAAAAGTAATGCCCGCCAAATTATTGCTTATTGGCGATGGGCCAGAGAGGAGCAATATTGAAAAACTTTGCAGGGAATTACACCTATGTAACAACATAACCTTTTTAGGAAAGCAGAACCAAGTAGAAGAAATTTTATCTGTGTGTGATTTGTTTTTAATGCCAAGTGAAACCGAAAGTTTTGGATTAGCTGCCTTAGAAGCCATGGCTTGCGAGTTACCAGTAATATCTAGCAATGCAGGCGGGATACCCGAATTGAATGTATCTGGCGAAACAGGTTATTTATGTGAAGTAGGTGATGTAAAAACCATGGCCGAAAAAGCCATTTATATTTTATCGGATGAGGATAGATTGCTGCAATTTAAAGCTGCGGCTTTGGCTAGAGCTAAGCAATTTGATATTAACGAAATTGTGCCCGTTTATGAAGCCTATTATAAAGAGGTATTAGAAAAATGTAACCAACCTGCTTTATAAAAACAGGTTGGTTGCAATTAGTTAAAGGCCTTCCATGTAGGCAACTACATCTCCAACCGTGGCAAGGTGATCAACATCTGATACCTGCACATTGGTGCCAAATTCGGCATTAAATGCATCTACCATAGCTTGGTAAGCAGGCTGATTGTAGCCCATTTCACTTTGCATTTGAAGATTGTCGGCATTTGGTGCCTTGTCCATAATGATGGTCTTTACTCTTCCTTTAATGTCTGACATACTAATTAGGGGTTTAAATTGTGAATATCAAAAGTAAATTTTTTTTACTTAAAATATAATTGATTTTTGCAAATATGAATCCTTTAAGAAAAAGAATTGGCGTTTTAGGTGGCGGACAATTAGGGAGAATGCTCTTAGAAGAAAGTGCCCGCTTTCATGTTCACTACAATATTTTAGAAGCTTCGGAAGATTGTCCGTGCTATACTATGGCCAACCAATTTATCTGCGGAAGCCTCATGGATGCGACAAAAATAAGGGAACTAGCCGCCATAAGCGATGTGCTTACTTACGAAATTGAACACGTAAATACAGAAGCCCTTATTCAATTAGAAGCAGAAGGCAAACAGATTATTCCATCGCCAAGAATTTTACAATTAATACAAGACAAAGGTTTACAGAAAGAATTTTACCAAAAAAATAACATTCCATCGGGCAAGTTTTTCTTGGCCAACAATAAAGGAGAATGGGCGCGGTTTATTCCCTTATTAGGTTCAGACAAATTTGTTGCTAAAACCCGAAAAGGCGGCTATGATGGCAAAGGTGTGGCTATTTTAAACAGCCAAGAGATTTTGTCTGACCCAACTCTTATCCCCTTTGATGTGCCTTGCGTGCTAGAAGAATTTATTGCCTGCGAGAAAGAACTAGCGGTAATTGTAGCCAGAGATATAGCTGGAAACATTGTCTCTTTTCCTTCCATAGAAATGGAATTTGACCCCACAGCTAATTTAGTTACTGTTTTGCTTTCGCCGGCAAGAATTGGCAGTGTTTTAGAAGAAAAAGCAGAAGAAATTGCCCGAAATTTGGTTCAGGCCTTAAACGGACCTGGCTTGTTTGCGGTAGAGTTATTTTTGGCAAAAGACGGAGAAATCTATGTGAACGAAGTGGCTCCAAGGCCGCATAATAGTGGTCACCATACGATAGAAGCTTGTTATACTTCACAATACGAGCAGTTACTTAGAATTTTATTAGACTTGCCTCTTGGACATACAGATTTGGTTCAATGTGCGGGCATGGTAAATCTTTTGGGAGCAGAAGATTTTAGCGGCAAATATTACCTCGAAAACTTAGATAAAGTGAGCAAATTGCCTGGAGTTTACGTGCATTTATATGGCAAAACAGAAAGCAAACCCAAGCGCAAAATGGGGCATGTAAGTATATTGGCACCCAACCTAGAAGAAGTAATAGAAAAAGCCAATTACATTAATAAAGTATTACAGTTTAAAGCAGAGAAATAAGTCATGAAAGATGCCTATACAATGGTTTCTTGTAGTTGGAAACACCATGCTGCCTTAGCAGAAATTGGCGCATCAACTTTTTACGAAACCTTTGCCGCTGATAATACCGAGGAAGATATGCAAGCGTATATTGGCAAAACCTATGCGCCCAAGCAAATTGCCCTAAATTTGGCTGAACCAAACATTCATTATTACCTCATTTACCAAGGAACGGAAGTAATGGGTTATATAAAAACGATAGTGCAATTTGAGGTAGAAAAATTGGAAGGCAAAACGCTAGAACTCGAGAAAATTTACCTCAGAAAAGAAGCCCATGGCAGCGGAATGGCAAAGGTTTTAATGGATGCAGCCATACAATTGGCTCGAACAGAAAAAGCCAATAACTTATATTTGGGGGTATGGCAAGAAAACGAAAGAGCCTTGGCTTTTTACAAAAAAAGTGGCTTCGAAATTTATAATACCCGCCAATTTAAATTGGGAGCAAGAGTTTGTGAGGACTTTTTGTTGCGGTTGAGAATTGTATCAGATAACTAACAAATACCGAATGCATATATGTAATAGTCCAATAGAATTGGCCTAAACATCTATTGC
>JAUYMZ010000029.1 GCA_030699355.1 Bacteroidota bacterium
CTTTGTAGTTAAAAAAGCAACGAAGCTACTAAGATTTCCTTCGTTCCTTCGTTCCTTTGTAGTTAAAAAAACAAACTACCAAGCAACGAAGCTACTAAGATTTTTCTTTGTTCCTTCGTTCCTTTGTAGTTTAAAAAAACAAACAACAAAGCAGAATCATTCTGGATGGCTTTCTCATTCGCTGAAGCTCCGTGTAGCGAAGCCCTCTGAATTCTTACTTGTCATAAATTGGTCACAATGCCAATAGTTGATTTTTATCACATGTTTAAGGGAGGCTTTTGGTTTTTATTTGCAGACTATTTTTTACTATTTGTGTTTCGAATAAACTGTATACCATTTCCTTTGAGAGCCTTTCTGTTAATAGGCCTATACCTAGCTATTGTTGGTTTTAATAGGGTAATTGCCCAAAAGCTAGATTCTTTGCAAAGCCTAGAAGAAATGGTGGTTACAGGTCAATATGAGGCCAATAGTTTAAGTAAGTCTGTATTAAAAGTGAAGGTGATAGATGCCAAAAGAATTGAGCTTCAAGGCGCTTTTTCTTTGCAGCAGGTTTTGGCCAACGAGCTAAATGTGCGCATTATTCAAGACCCCATTTTAGGAAGTAGCATGCAACTGCAAGGCGTAGGTGGTAACAACATTAAGATTTTAATAGACGGTGTGCCGGTAGTTGGGAGAGAAAATGGTAACATAGATTTGTCGCAAATAAACCTCCAAAATGTGGAACGCATAGAGTTGGTTGAGGGTCCGATGAGCGTTAATTTCGGAACCGATGCCCTAGGTGGTGTGATAAATATTATTACTAAAAAGCAAAAAGCCGATACCAGAACTGCAAGATTGGGTGCTTACGCCGAGTCTATTGGGCAGTACAACGCAGATATAGCTTTGGGTTCAGCCAATGCTAAAAATAGCCTGTTGTTTGCTGCCAACCGTAACTTTTTTGGCGGATTTAGTGAAGACCCAAACAGCAGAAATAAGTTGTGGAAACCACGCACCCAATACAATGCCGAGCTTAGTTATTCGCGCTTTTTAAGCAAAGGAATGTTTCGGTGGACAAACCAATTTTTTAGCGAAAAAATTATTGATAGGGGCGTGCCAAGCGTAGACTGGACACAAGCTATTGCCCTCGATAGACACTTTCAAACCAGCAGGTTTAGCAGTAGTTTTTTCTATGATAAAAAGCATAATGGCAAACGCAATATAAATGTGGTGGGTTCATACAATGGCTATATGCGCAGGTTTAATACCAAGGTAAAAGATTTAGTTTCTTTAAATGAGCAAATGGTAACTGCACCATACGAACACGATACCAACTGGTTTCACCAAGTAATGAGTCGGGGTACGTATGCCAATGTTGCTTTTTCTGATAAACTGAGTTATCAAATGGGGTACGAGTTTAACCACGAGTTTTCGTTTGGCTCGCGCATAGCTAACCAAGCCGCTAATATGGGCGATTACAACCTTTTTGCCAGTACAGAATGGAAGCCTTTTAAGCACTTTTTATTGCGCCCTGCCATGCGTATTATTTACCACACACAATACAATGCGCCTGTGGTGCCAAGTATAAATTTTAAATATGATTTGCGTGAGTCTTTAGCACTAAGAGGCTCCTATGCCCGCGGATTTAGGGCGCCAAATTTAAAGGAACTTTATTTACAGTTTGTAGATGCAGCGCACAATATTAGAGGCAACGAGCAGTTGAATGCCGAAACTTCAGATAACCTTCAACTCGGACTTTCCTATGCGTATAAATGGGAGCATAAAATATTTCGGTTCGAACCGATACTTTTTTATAACAGCATACAAAATATGATTAATTTGGCAAGGGTTGGCAGTGGCAACGATGCTTTGTTTCAATATGTAAATATCAATAATTTTACCAGCTTTGGTACTTCCTGTAATGTAGAATATAGAACAGAGCCTTATCAAATTTCTTTGGGCTATTCTGTTACAGGAAGAAGAAATGAATTACCCACATTTATCCAATCTAATAATTTCTTTTATGCCCACGAATGGCGCTTAAATGCAGCGTACATGATTAAAAAGTATAACTTGAGCTTTAATTATTTTTGTAAGTTAAATGGACGCATACAAATTTACGAATATAGCGTTATGAGGAATGATGTTTCGCTCGATTATATCGACCCTTTTGCTTTGATGGATTTTACAGTGAATAAATCTTTCTTGAAACAACGTTTGTCGGTAACAGCTGGGTTAAAAAATTTGTTGAATGTAATTAATGTAAACGCCAATTTAAGCAGTGGTCCGCATGCTTCTGGCAGCAGTAATGCCGCCGCAGGTATGGGTAGAACTGGTTTTGTTGGTGTTAAATACAGTTTTTTTTAAATGAAATATAGCGCTATAAATATGAGAAATATATTGTTTGTAAGCTTCCTAATTTTGGCATTTTCTGCCTGCGAAAAGCCAGAAACACCTTTTACTTTGCCACCTAGGCCAATTGATGCTCCGCGCATGATGCAGGTAGATTTAGGCGATAACTATGAGCAGCAAACTTTCATTCATTTAACCGATAGCAATTTCATAAAAGCACGCGTCAATATTAATAGCTGGGACATTGCTTTTGATTGCAACCCCAACGCTCACCGCGTGCTTATGAATGGGGGTAAGGGTATTTTAATTGGCAAAATGGAGTCGTCAGATTTTGTGAAAGATTTAAAACCACGTGATGTTAAATTTAGATGGGATGCGTCTTCTGGCGGCGATTCTATTATAATTAAAAATTGGTTCGACCCAAAAGATTATGGGAAAATTATTTATGTAATAGATAGAGGTTCGGCTGCCGCTGCAAGTGGTAATAGATATTTTCAATTTCGATTTATAAAACACCTTTCCAATACATTTAGCATAGAGGTGGCTACTATGAATGGTCAAATAATTAAAAATTTGGAAATACTGAAAGACCCTACTAAAAATAAAATCTACTTTACTTTTGATCATATGGGTGTGCTAAATTTAGAACCCAACAACAATGATTGGCACTTTTGTTTTTTACCTACTCGCTGGATTTACTACGAGTATAACCCGCCGCTTTTATACATTGTAACGGGCATTCATATTAACCCTAAAATGATTGCTGTGGCCACCGATAGTTCGCTTGTTTTTGAAAACATAAAAACTACAGATGTGCTGAACCTAAACTATGAAAGCAGAAGAGATGCCATGGGCTTTGAATGGAAGATTTATGATTTTGGACAAGGCCGGTTTTTAACCAGAAAGTATGTAAATTATATTTTTAAAACCACAGACGCGCAGCCTAGGTATTATAAATTAAGGTTTTTAGATTTTTATAGCAAGCAAGGGATTAAGGGTTCGCCTCGCTTTGAGGTATCGGAAATTAAATAACATTGCTGTTCGGGAAAAAGCATGAGATTCTTCGCTATCGCTCTGAATGACTCGGTACTCGCTTGTTCTCCGCGGCATGTGGCTTTTAGTTCTAAAATATTGTCTTTCTGAGCGTAAAGCAGTGGAACGAAGAATCTCTATGTTTTTTACGAGGCTTTCCAGAGACAGTAATGGTTAAATAATAAGAAATTAAATAATAAGAAATATGAAGTACGCTAAACCTAACTTTTTTTACGCCATGATTTTTCTGGTTTTTGTGCTTGTAAAGCCGCAAGAATTATTGGCTCAGACCAATGAACCGCATTTGCAAAATTTAAAGCAACTTACTTTTGGTGGAGATAATGCCGAAGCCTATTGGAGTTTTGATAATAAGAAACTATGCTTCCAAAGTAATTTTAAAAAATGGGGTGTAAGTTGTGATCAAATTTTTATGTTAGATATAAACGCTAAGATTGATACCACTAAGGTGCCACAAAGAATTAGTACAGGCAAGGGTAGAACAACTTGTAGTTATTATATGCCAGATAACAAACATGTTTTATACGCATCTACGCACTTAGGCAATGATAGTTGTCCGCCAGAACCCCCGCCCAGCAAGCGTTATTTATGGGCTATTTATGCAGATTTTGATATTTTCATAGCCAATGAAAAGGGTAAAATTGTAAAGCAACTAACCACAGAACCTGGCTACGATGCCGAAGCTACGGTGAGTCCGAAGGGTGATAAAATTGTATTTACCAGCACCCGCAATGGAGATTTAGATTTATACACCATGAATATTGATGGCAGCAATGTAAAGCAAATTACGTTTGGATTGGGCTATGATGGTGGGGCTTTCTTTTCGCCAGATGGCAGTAAAATTGTGTTTAGGGCGTCTCGACCTCAAACAGAGGAAGAGCAGAAAGACTACAAAGATTTATTGAGCAAAGGTTTGGTTGCCCCTACCAATATGGAAATATATACTTGCGACATAGATGGCAGTAATTTAACGCAGGTTACGCATTTGGGTAAGGCCAATTGGGCGCCGTTTTATCATCCTGATGGAAAAAAAATAATTTTCAGTTCTAATCACCACAGCGAAAAGGGGTATGATTTTCAATTATACATGATTAATGAAGACGGAACCGGTTTAGAAAGAATTACAAACAATAGTTTGTTTAATGCTTTCCCTATGTTTTCGCCAGATGGTAAGAAACTCGTTTTCTCTAGCAACCGCAACAACGGCGGCACCCGCGATACCAATTTGTTTATAGCCGATTGGAAGGATTAAGCTTTATAGTATTTTGTATTCAAAATAATTTACAACCTTGTAAACAAGTTAGATATTTGTATTTAATTGATTCGTTCAGTATCATTGTTTAGTTGGTGTTAAGCTGCTTTTGGGTTTATACTAATAAATATTAGCACAGATGAATCAGTTTAAATTTGTTTTTTTATTTTTTACACTAATTCTTTTTTCTACTTGTAAAAAAGATAATGTTTTGCATTTAGGTGCGGGAATTGTGCTAACCATTGATAAACCTCCTGATACCTGGAATTATCTGAGGACATACCTAAAAAGGAATAACGCAAAATTTACTTTTTATATAGAAAATTACCCGTTTTTAGCAGATTCTACCATTAGAATTATGAAAGATTTTCTAGCTGATGGGCATGAAATGGCGCACCATTCACTAACACATGTGCATGCAGATAAATATGCTGCCAGGTATGGTGTGGATAGGTATATAAATGATGAAATATTGCCTGTAACGGAAGCAATGAAAAAAGATGGATTTAACCCTGTTACTTTTGCTTATCCACATGGTGATTGTACCAAGGAACTTGACGCTGCTTTGCTTGGTAAATTTAAAAATCTCAGAAAGATTGTTGCTCCTTATTTAAATAAAACGCTTTCCGAAATGGATCTCATTTATTTGCAGAAAGGTAATGTAAAGTTGTTTTTTGGTGCAGGCATAGATGTTAGGTATAAAGTTAGTGAAGCAGAAGTAATGCAGGCATTGGAGAAAGCAAAAAAATCGCGCCAAACTATTAGCCTTTATTGCCATTTTTTAAGTGAAAATGGAGAGCCTTTTGAGGGAAGTAATTCTCATGTAAGCGAAGATTTGATAAGGAAGATAGTTGAAAAAGCGAATGCCTTGGGTTTAAAATATTATACCGCCAAAGATTTAAGCCAATGAAGTTTCTATTTGGGTTTGTTTTTTATATGTTTTCAATAACTCTCATATTTGGGCAAAAACCTGCATTAAAATATGCTATTGGTCTGGAGGTTTTAGGTAGTTCCGATATTTATTCATTAAATGTCAGTAGATTTTTAAGTAGAAATAATACCTTTCAAACAGGGATTTCATGGTTACCTGGAACTTGGCAAATGGGTGGCAATAATGATAGAAGTTTCCTATATATTCCATTTTTAATGGGTCACCAATTTAGTTCAAACAAATTGTTTTTATTGGTTCAGGCAGGAGCCATAAATAAGTTTATTTTACATAAAGGCTCACACGATAATCTTGAGATGCGTATTCAATTTGGCGGTAAGATAGGTTATATTATTGGAGATAATTTGCAATTTGGGCTTGGTCTTTACTATAAAACACCGTTTTTTTTATCCGTAAGCCGAGTGGAAAGTTTTGTTTACAATGGTAAGTCTTCCCTCTTTTGGCCAAGTATTTCAGTGGATTATAAATTTTAAATTTACAATTTCTGGCTCATAGGGTGCTTAAAACTAGGGCCAAATTCTTATAAGTTTTGGACTAAATTTAAATCCACTTTTTTTAAAATATCTCTAGGCTTTATTCACAATATCCCAACTATGGTCGCCTAAGAGTTTTACGGAGGCTACGTAGTTACCAACCGTTTTGCTGCGGCCCCATTCGGTTGGACCAATAATAGATAATTTAAAATGGTCGTCTTTTTCGTAAAGGTGATAAATTTGCCCAATTACCGGCTGAAAACGCATGTCTGAAGTGTAAATATTTTCTGAAACTTGGAGTCGATTTTCAATTTCTCTCACTTGTTCCATAATTAAATCTGCCTGCTTTTTAAGCAAGGCCATTTCTTGGTTGGCATAATGATGCATGGCCTCTACCGCATTGGCCCTAATTTTTCCTTTGTCTTCTGCTTTTATAATAG
>JAUYMZ010000035.1 GCA_030699355.1 Bacteroidota bacterium
ATTTGTACCATTAAAATAATAAGCCCTATTTGGTTTATTAAACCTATCTGTGGTGAGGCTTGCATTAAACACCGTACCATGATTCCCGTTTCCACTAGCATCATTCGCATTTCCTGTAAAAGGATAACAAGCTACCAATCCATTACCTAAAGTTGAAGGGAGCGAATTACATTGAAAACAACAGTTTTCAACTACGATATTAAATGTATCCCTTACGGTACAATTACCTACAGTTTTTGTTAATAGGTAGGAAGTATTGTTGGTAGCAGTAAAGCTTGGCGTTAGGGAGGAAAAATTACTTAAACCTGCGGTTGGACTCCAAGAAAAAACTCCTGTAGCACTCCCATTTAATTGAGTTACTGTTCCGTTACATGTAGTTATTGTAGTAGAAGAACCTGAAGGTATACAACATGGCTTAAAAGCTATATCATCAATGGCAAAATCATTGCCACTTAAAGAAGTTCCGATATTTCTTATTGTTAAATTTGCCGTTGTAGAAGTCCCAGAAAACCAACTGGTATCTAACAACTTCCACACATCTGGATAATCTGGCAACGCCATGTTATTGCTTATTTTCACTCCATTTATCCAGAGTTCAACAGTAGCAATTGGGTTGCCTGCCCAAGCAGGCTTTGTTACGATATTTTTAAACCATGCAGAAAAATTATAATATGTATTTGGAGTTACAACAACGGTTTGATTCCAAACATTTGTTGGTGTACTTGAACCATTTAATACCATAAAATTACCCGTGCCTGTTGTATGGTCTACCCCTGTAAAAGCGAAATGAACATTGGAAGCATTGGTTGTAATTACATATTGCGATTCATTTAAAGGGTTTGAGGTAGAATAGGTATAGCCAGAGGTGAAACTAGAATTTCCAGATGAAAAATTTCCATTAATTACCAAATTGGGGTGGGCTAACACTTGTGTGTAATTGCACTGCGCAAAGCCAATATTTATTTTAATCAACATTAAAACAACCCAAAAAAATATTTTAGGGTAGCATGTTTTCATTAAACTAAACTTTCATCTGTTTCGTGTACGGCCAAAATATCCATATACCTTTTGCTACCTCTGTTAAAATAATTATGTAACTCCATAAATTGGTTTTTATCTTGATGACTTAAAGTGATTAACTTATCTCCTACATTATCAAAGATAACAAACTTTTTGTAATTTAAGGAAACCAAGAAATCAAAAATATCATCTCCATTTTCACTTTGTATAGTCAGAAAGTATGGATCGTATTCGAAAAATATTGCCGCCTTTGATTCAAGTAAAAATGATTTAGAACCTCTTATTATTTTATTATCAAAGCCATCTGTATCAATCTTCAATAACTTAGCATTTTTAAAAGTTGGATTATCTAATAAAACACTTTCCATTGTTTTAACCTCCACTCCCCCGCTACTTGACTGCTTTAAATGCGCAGTACCTAAACCACTTATGGCTTCAACTTTAAAAGACTCCTCACCAACAAAACAAGCTGCCGTATATACTTGGTTTAGCTGCTGTGTGTTTAACTTTAATAAACCCAGAAATTTCGCATTGCCTTCAATACACAATATCGGAACATCCGCCACATCCTTAATGATAAAAACAGAATCACCAATATTGGCACCCACATCTATCACTTTTAAACCTGCATACTTTTGATAAAATTTACCAATTACCCAGCCTAAATTCTGACTATATTGAGGATAATCTTTTAAAATAAAGGGGAAATCATGACTTAAATGTATGGCCAAATTTTTACCCTTATACAAATAATTAACCACTGGATCGCTGCTCGATAAAATTTGCTGTCTAATGAGTTGATAAAACTTTGAAACGATAGATTTAGATTGGTTCGAACCAATTAATTTATCAAAAATATATTGGGCAATCATGATATATATTTACTAAGTGGAAAGTTTTGATTTAGGGCAACATCTACTACTTCTAAATGAGCACAGGCATGAATCATTTTATCGTCTCTTTGCAAGGTTACCTGACCTTCAACATTTCTATTTTGCCTAAAATTACAAGCAACATATGCATCATCAACAGATACGGCAGGAACAAACTCATTGAGTAAATCATTGCGCAAAAAATACGCATTGTTACCAGCAGTGTTTGTTCCAATAAATTGATAACCTTTTTTCTGAGCCAAGAAATCCATAGCTTTTAAGGATGCTCCAAAAAACAAATTGCTATAATGCGCATCCGTTACATAAAAATCGTCTTTATAAGGAACACTAATGGCACCCTTATTACCAAAAACACTATTGTATTCCATGATTACAACTTGAGGATTTACTGCATGTAAACAATCCCAAATCCAATAATCATTTCCATCAATATCTATGTGTAAAATACCTAAATCGCCCGCAAAACCTTGTTTGGTAATTGCCTCGTTTATATTTAACTTAGTAACAAATAAACGCTCACTTGTTAGGTCGTATCGCCAACTTATGGTATCGTTTTTAATAAACTGGACATTCGCCTCTGAACCATCAAAAATTAATCCGCGCCAATTATCATTTAACAATAAAAAACGTGTATTCGCTTCTAAATAATTACTTACGCCAAACTCAATAAATCTTGGAATAATCCCTGGTATATGATGAATTAAATATTGAATTATCCCATCATCTCCCCACTGAGAAAAAGCAGAAAACTCAATTTGTTTCCATTGCAAACCGGTAACTTTAGTATTTCTAGCATGTTGTACCATGGACTGTGCCATCAATACTTTCATTTTCTCAATTTCTTCCCTTAAATAAGCACTTGTCTTAGATAAGCCTGTAATATTTTTTATAAACGATTTCAAAACTATATAATTCCAAATTTTTGTAAAGCAAATCTAAACATACTGGGATTAAAAACATCATTCACGGCATAATTATCTGCAGCCACATCTACATTCATTTTTGAGGGATGTTTTATTTCTCCTAATTCATAACTAGGCATATTAGCCAATCGATGTTTGGCATTGGTGGTATTTAATGCCAACGAATCAAATCCTACATTCGAAATTAAATTAACATTGGGCAAAATGGCTAAACCATTAACATTCCAAATGGCAAAAGTCCACTGGTAATCCCATGTTTGTAAAGAACCTGAATAGGTCCTATCCAAAATATCTAACCATATTCTCTGGGCTCTTTTCGAAGCAAAAATTTCTTTAATTCTCTCCTTTTCTCTAAACATTGGGTATTGAGACATGCTCAAATCATATTGTTTCCAAGCACGTTTCCAGGTGGCAAATCCCCAAATATGGTTGAACCTCGAAAAATAATAACTCCCATCCCCTCGCCACTTGCCAAATTGAAAATTATCGCCCGAGATATGCATTACGCGCTCATCATCTTTATAATGCTCGAGTAGGGTTTCGCAAAAATTAAAAAAACTAAGGTGCGGTACACAATCGTGTTCCAGTATGATGCCCCGTTCTTCGGTTTCAAACAACCAAGAAACAGCATGGCCAATCGCCAATCTCGGACCTTCATTTTCTTCCCTAAATTGGGTAATTACACTACAAGGCCAATCTATGGCCTCCAAAACTTTTTCTTGAACCTCCTTTAATAGTTCGGTTTCGCCTAATTTATTTTTTCTAGGTCCATCACAATACATGTATAATTTGGGCACAGCCGCTTCGCGCAACTTAGCAATTACCTGCTGCGTAGTATCAAATCTGTTAAAAATAATCAATAAAACCGGCGTATGCATTAAATTCTCTTTATTTTTCTTTGCTGAACCAAAACTTTATATTTAGCTGGGAAATAGGTTCGCAATATAAGCTTGTACAGTAAAACAATGGGATTAGCCTTAAACTTTATACTTAAAGCATCCGCTGGCGCATCAAAATCCAAAAAATAGGCGTGTTTTTTTTCAATGTAAAACCGCAATTCATTAAAATTAGGCCCCGTATCCTTTTTTATCATCGACTGATTGGCTACCCTATAATAATAACTCGGTTCAGCCAAATGGTAAAACTTGTGCCCGTGAAAGGATAGGTTCAGCCAGAACTCCCAATCTTCAACACCCATATAGGGCATATTTTCGTCGTAACCACCCACTTGCTCCCAAGCCGATTTTCTGAACAAAGCGCAAGCATCAATGTAATTGCCAGTTATGAGCTGTTGTAGATTAAAATCCCGCACAGGTACTAAACCTTCCTTATCTCCAAAAAGAATGGGGTCGCCATATACCACAGATAGATTTGGATTCGATTCTAATAGTTGAATACCCTTTTCAAAGTAGGCTGGGGTTAATTTATTATCGGCATCTAATGGCAAAATATATTTACCAGAGGCCAATTTAATTCCATTGTTACGGGTTTTGCCCAAGCCTTGGTTTTCTTGATGGACCACCCAATAACCCTCGTTTTGTAAATCACGCAAAACATCTATTGTAAAGGCATCTGTTGATCCATCGTTTACAATGATTACCTCGAGTAAACCCGATTCTAAGGGCGCAATACTTGCCAATGCCTCTCGAATAAAAGCACCATGATTATAACAAGGAATAACAACAGATACCCATTTTTCCATAGTCTATTTTCTTCCAATTGCCACGTAATTCATGGTGTTTATAGGGTCAAAATATTTCTGGTCGAGCCAAACAAACAACTTATTATGAAGCCATTTAAGTGCTTTTGGAAAAGTAAGCCATACCGGCAAAGTTTGTATTAAAACCTGACCCAAAAGCGCCCATTTGCCGCCATTGGGAATAATTTCTACCACTGTAAAACCCGCCTTTTGGAGGGTATGGGCAAAGCCATGTTTGGTAAAACGGTGAAAATCGTAAGGCTCTTCGTGCAAAGGCCAATACATAGGACCCGATACAATGAAATGTCCGCCTGGTTTAAGCAAGCGAAAGGCCTCATTTACCATATCCTGAAAATCGCCCACATGTTCAATGGTTTGGGTAGAGAAAGCTGTATCAAAACTATTGTTTGGCAAAGGAATTTTGGTGGCCTCACACAATACATCAACGCAATTATTACTCGACTGAATGATATCACAACCGATGTATTCGGTGAGGTGGGGGTTGAGCATTTCGGCATATGGTTTATTACCGCATCCAATGTCTATTAAGCGCGCCTTCACATATTTTCTAACGGCGTAATTTAACCCATCTATTATAAACTTATGCTCCAGATAGTTGGTGGCATAAGGTTTCATTTTATAGCTAACTAAACGCTCTAAATTTTCTTCTCTCATTTATACCTTACATTTACACAAAACGTAGTTTCATTTATTTCAGTTAGCTCGAAACCTGCTTTAATAAGAATCCCTTGAATAAATTTTCTATCAACAATTTCATCATGAATTTCAAGTGCCAAATACCTAACTTTACTTAAAACACTCGAGTCATTTTCCCAAACATCAAACAAATTTTTCTCCCCTCCCTCAATATCTATTTTTAAGAAATCAATTGTCTCAAAGGAATACTTTTGCATTAAATCTTCTAGAGAGTATGCATCAATTGAGCCCTCATCTGCATTGTTTGCCTCTTCCAAATTCAATGACCACTCTCTCCCATCTCTAAATGCATGAGACAAATTAAGTTTACGCGTATTACCCCAAATACCTGCATGAATAGGCGTAACATTTTTAGTTAAACCATTTAAATCCATGTTATGTGTAAGAGCTTTAAAGTTTTCCAAATCAGGCTCAATGGCAAGAACTCGTGTATTGGTAAAATTTCTGCAAAAGAAAACACTCGCTAATCCAATATTAGCACCAGCATCAATTATATTAAAGGGGCTATTTTCAAAGTTGCCTCTTTTAATTAATGAAACAATTGGCTCATATTCTTTATCTAAAATAACTTGGTCGAACACCAAAAAATCTGTTGTTCCAAGCCTCAGCTTATAGTTACTACCTTCATATAAAACTTGAATAGCACGAGATTTATAAATAAGTTGAGCACCTAATTTTTTAATTCTACCAATTGAATTACTAAGTTCCCTTAGATAACTAGGACAAAACTTACTGAACTTACCAGGCAGTTTTGCCACTAAAAGGTATACCTTTTCTTTTACACTTAAGTCTAAATTAATATTCACCTGCTATTTGGATATAATTCAACGAAAGTAAGAATTATCCTGAAAGGAGACAAACCAATAAAAAATAATCCAATACGCCTATTTAGAAATAAAAATTTTACGTGAGATAACCTGATTTTCTGTGCTCAGTAAAATTGTATAAAATCCTGCGGGTAGATTTGATTTAAAATCTAGCTTCCCAGGTATTTTTGAGGATATGACAATTTGATCAGATACATCCATACCTAAAGTATTGAGGATAGAAATAAATTGAGGTGCCGTTTTTTCTTTAGAATAATCAATGGTAAAATCACCTAAAGTTGGATTTGGAAACACCGTAATTTGGGAACTAGCCAACAACTGATTCAAACCAACACTTTGTACAGACAACTTAGCTGTCTTTGATGTATCGTTACAAGCATACGGCGTTGAAACAATGCACCTAAACTGATGATTATTCATTAAAGTGGTAATTGAACCTACAATTAAATCATTTCTATCAACCCCTTGATATTTTGCACTTGGAGTAATATTTACAAAGCCCGTCCCCGTATTATATTGCCATTGATAAACAGCGGCTGTGTCATAATTAGAAAAACTTGAAAACATGGCTGAATCACCTGAGGTTCCAGAAAAGTCAGACGGTTGCAAGGTTATATGTTTCACGCATTGAGTATAAACTTGCATCACTTCTAAATCTGAAAGCGACCGGCTGTATATTGAAATATCATCTAATTGCCCATTAAACCAGAATGGAAAATTGCTCCAACCAGCTCCAAAACTCAAATCGGCACCATTACAAGTATCCATTATACGAAATACTGAATCTAATTCTTTAGTTGCATTTAATACACCATTATAGTAGTAACGGAGATTTTTCCCGTCATAACTTAATGTAACCATTGCCCAATTATTTACAGTTGGGGCATTTTTATAATTTTGTGTTTTCCAACCAACACTCGGCAAACAACCGCTATTACTCTTTATATTTAAGCTAGCATTATCAATAGAATACTGCTCACCAGAGGCATCTGTCCAGTTTCTTTTGGTTATGTATTGGGCAGTATTATTATTAGCAGATTTAACCCAAACATTAATAGTAACCAAAGGTGTTTTAAGGCTCGTACTATAAGGCACCCTAATGCGAGCATTATTGCCATTAAAAGTATAAGCAGAATTAGGGTTACCTATTCTATCTGTAGACAGAATAGAACCCAAAACAATACCGTTATTACCATTCCCACTCTCATCATAGGCATTTCCGTTGAAGGGATACCAAGCCACTAGAGAGCTATCTGGAAGCCATGCCGGAATATTTTTAACAATAAACTTTTGAATAAATAGGTTAGCAAAAGTTGTTGTATCATTACAAGTAACTGGTGTTGAAATGATACACCTATATTTATTACCATGCATACCATAATTTACCGAACCAATTACAAGCTTTGCAGATTTAAAACCACGATAATTAATCGTATCATTAATATTTACAAAACCGTTTCCAGTATTTACCTGCCATTGATAAATTGCAATACTATCATAATTAGATGCTGCATCAAACTCTGCCTGCTCACCTTCTGTTTTTTGAGCATTTAATGGGTGAGACTTAATATGTTTTATGCACCTTGTAAATATTTGACTTATCTCGCTTTGAGTTAAGGGTCTGCTGTAAATTGAAATATCATCTAATCGGCCAGTAAACCAAAATGGAAAATTACTCCAACCTGCGCCAAAGCTAATGTCTGCACCTAAACATGTATCCATAATTCCTGCTGTATCCATCAACTTTACAGCATTTAAATGCCCATTTAAATAATATTCTAAAGAAACTCCATCATATTTGAGAGTTACCATATTCCATATGTTCATAGTAGGGGCATTTTTATAATTCACCGTTTGCCACCCAGCACCAGCCACACATGAACTGTTCCTTTTTATGCTTAAACTATTATTATCTATTGAGTATTGTTCGCCAGAGCCATCAACCCAATTCCTTTTCGTTAAAAATCTAGTTGTATTATTATTACTCGACCTAACCCAAACATTTATTGTTACATAAGGGGTATTTAAACTGCGACTAAATGGTACTCTTATTCTGGAGCTGTCGCCATTAAATAAATAAGCTGAATTTACATTATTTAGTCTATCGTTTGTTAGCATAGCTCCCAAAACTACCCCATTGTTACCATTACCACTTTCATCATTGGCATTACCATTAAATGGATACCAAGCAACCAAAGAGCTATCTGGCAGCCAATTAGGAATATTCTTTACTATTATTGCTTGAAATGTAAGATTCACGATAGCAGTTGTGTCATTACAAGCATATGGAGTATAGATAATACATCTAAGTTGATTTCCATTCATGTTTGAATGAACGGTATCAATAACCAAAGTTTTAGACAAAATCCCTTTAAATTTAATTGTATCGGTAATATCACTAAAACCTTGGCCACTATTTATTTGCCATTTATAAGTGGCGGCCGTATCAAAATTAGACTCTGTAACAAATGCTACGCGAGCCCCTAATGATGTTTGAACATTTGAAGGCTGTAACTTTATATGCTTTACACATTGAGTGTATATTTGCATTACCTCCACATTAGTTAATGCTCTTTCATAAATTGAAATATCATCTAATTGCCCAGCAAACCAAAATGGAAAATTGTTCCACCCAGCTCCAAAACTCAGATCGGCACCAAAACAAGTATCCAATATTCTCAATGAATCCAAATCTCTTTCAGCATTTAAAACTCCATTGTGATAGTATTTTAAAAACCTTCCATCGTATGTCATAGTTACCATATTCCAAACATTTAGCGCCGGGCCATTCTTATAGGCTGTGGTTTGCCAACCCACACTTGGCATACAATTGCTGTTACGCTTAACATTGAGGCTTGAATTATCAATTGAATATTGCTCTCCAGAGGCATTTGCCCAATTTCTTTTGGTTATGTATTGTGATGAATTATTATTTGTTCTTCTTACCCAAACATTTATTGAAACTAACTTGGTCTGCAAACTTTTGCTGTAGGGAACACTGATTCTACTATTTGTGCCATTAAACGTGTAAGCAGAATTTGGATTACCCTTTCGGTCATTCGTTAACGAAGTACTTCCTAATACAATTCCATTATTACCGTTCCCACTCTCATCATAGGCATTTCCGTTGAAGGGATACCAAGCAACCAAAGAACTATCTGGCAACCACCCTGGAATATTTTCAATTATCTTTTTTTTTACAAAAAGCCATACAATGTTTGAGGTATCTTGGCAAGCAGCAGATTGAGAAACAATACATCTGAATTGAAAACTATCCATGCCCAAGGTTGGATTAATAACTTTCAATCTATTGGTGGTTACACCGTTATAATCGGAATTATTCCCAAGTGGAACAAAATTACTTCCTGACCTACGCTGCCATATAAAAGTACTGCCTGGTAAACTAGCCTGAATTGTAAATATGGCAGAGTCACCTTCAGTAATAGTAACATTGGTTGCATTGGTAATTTGATTAGTTTGACATTGATTATAAATTTTAGTAATCTCAGATGAAGTTAATTCCCTGTCGTATATAGAAACATCATCAATTTTACCAGTATAATAAAAAGGGAAAGACTGCCAAGTTCCGCCTATAATAATATCAGCACCTTGACAAGAATCCATTAATACATTTGTTCCTAAATCTTCAGTTTTACGCAAAACGCCATTCAAATACTGTTTCATAAACCGTCCATCATAAGAAACGGTTATCATAGCCCAAGTTCCAACTGAGGGTAAAACCCCATGATTACTTGTAACCCAACCAACAGCAGGTGCGCACCCACCATTCCTTTTTACATTAAATGCTTTGGTATCAAAAGAAAATTGCTCTGAACTAGCATTAGACCATTTTCTTCTAGTAATAATCATCGTTGTAGCAGTATTTCCATAATTCACCCAAGCATTTATTGATATAATTCTTGAATTAAATTTTAAGACAGAATCCGGGATTTGAATACGTGCATTTCCTGCAAATTGATAAGCTTTAGAACTTGTCATAGTTCTATCTGTGGTTAAAGTTGCACCGAAATTTATACCATGATTCCCATTTCCAGTTGCATCGTTGGCATTTCCATCAAATGGATAATAGGCCTGCAAACCAGCGCTAGGCAAGTAACTAGGTACTTGAGCAAAAGTAAAGTTTATAAAACAGGCAAAAAACAGGATAGAATAAATTTGTTTTTTCATATCTAAAATTTTAAAAAAACAAACATACCCAATCCCAACAAAAAATCCAAATCTAAACCCAAAGGAGCATTTCCCAAGCTTCGCGGAGGTAGGTTTGGTTTTGTAATTGGGCGTAATTTTGAGCAGAACTGCTATCAAAATTTTGAGAAAGAGGCATTTGTAATCTAAAGGTATGCAAGGCTTGTAGTCCTTCTTCACTGCCCATTTTTAAGCAAATACCCAGTTTAAAAGAGGCAATTAGCCAACCACTCATTTCGCCCAATAAACCCAATAATGGCTTTTTAAAATAAGCAGCTTTGCTTATAATACCATGCGGTAAATTCATTTCACCAGGAGAAATAAAACATACATCAAAAGCATTAATAATCGCATTCATCTGCTCGTATTCCTCTATGGCATCCAATATAAAGTAAAAGTTATTTTTCCCCAAAGACAAAAGGTTGTTTAAACGCTCAATGCCTTCTTTACTTAACTTTTTAGAATCGATGATGCCCACACAAATAAAAAAATAATGCTCCATGGCAGCATCGTTCATAAGGCGAATAAACTCCTCAGGCTTATCTCCTTCTAATAATACCGTACCCACAATCATTCTGCCATGCGCCATTCTTTTAATTTGCGCAATCCAATTGGGTGTTTCTTTTGGCAAATCATAATCGCTTATATCAGGCATTACAATTACCTTTTTATACACCCTAGATTTTAACTGCTCACTTCTAAACCTATCTAAGGTGCAAACAGCCATGCATTTTTCAACACTCAATAAATAATCGGGTTCCTTAAAAACAGGGTCAACATTTAAAGGCAATTTACTAGGTTCAGCCAAATTATTAATTTGCCCATACCCAGTCATGTTTAAAAGTAAACCACTCCACGGACAAGTTAAAATTCGGTTCAGCCAATATTTTGGAAAAGCCGGTCTGATCCAATCATCTACAGGGGCAAAAAATAAAAAATCAATTTTTAAACCCATGCGCCTTTCGGCATTTTTAAAAACCCTTCGAAAGGCAAGGTGCTTCATTAAAAAGGAAAATTTACTTGAATGGCTATCCAAATCAGTTGAGGCCGAAAGGGCAAAACAATGAATCCTTTTACTTTGGTCGCGGAAATTAATTTGAAAATATTGGTTCAGTAAAATCCAATCGGGAGAAAATATGGCTACGTTTTTTTGAAGCCGCAACAATGCCTCCACATATTGCCGTGCATAGCTTTGATACCTCAAATCGCTCCTACTAAAAACTAAACCTACACAAAAAACATCCATCGCTTGCAAATGTCTGTTAAGATTGGAGAGCAATAATGGCTATTTTTGCACAAACGAAAGCGCATAAATCAATTCAGTATGCACATTTTGGGGGTGAAAATCAGAAAATTGAAAAAAATTTTCGCTTTCGCTTTACTTTTTATTGAAATATGTTACTTTTGCGCTCCCAATAATTGACCGATGGTGTAACTGGCAACACATCTGATTTTGGTTCAGAGGAGTCTAGGTTCGAGCCCTAGTCGGTCAACTAAGCTTTCTTTTTGGAAAGCAATTTTTCACAATCACCACAAGGTGAGTAACATAAATAATCTTATGGCGGTTAAAAACGAAGTAAAGATTTTCTCAGGTACACGTTCAAAGTACCTGTCGGAAGAAATAGCAAAAGCATACGGGATTCCATTGGGAGATTGCACCATCTCATACTTTAGTGATGGAGAGTTTCAGCCTAGCTTCAACGAATCGGTTCGCGGTTGCGATGTTTTCCTTATTCAAAGCACTTTTGCCAACACAGATAATTTAATGGAACTTTTGCTCATGATTGATGCAGCAAAAAGAGCTTCGGCACATTATATTACGGCTGTTATTCCCTATTTTGGTATGGCACGTCAGGATAGAAAAGACAAGCCCCGTGTATCTATCGGTTCCAAAGTGGTTGCAGATATGCTAACCGTAGCTGGCGCCAGTAGGGTTATCACCATGGATTTACATGCACCGCAAATTCAGGGTTTCTTCGAAGTTCCAGTAGACCATTTAGACCCAGCCGTTATCTTTTTACCTTACATGCGTAGCTTAAATATGGGCAGCAATATTATTATTGCTTCTCCAGATATGGGCTCTAGTGCAAGGGCAAGAACCTATGCCAAAGCATTGGGTTGCGATATGGTAATTGTAGATAAAGAGCGCAGAAGAGCCAACGAAATTGCGTCGATGACCCTCATTGGAGATGTTACAGGCAAAGACGTTTTAATGGTAGATGATATTATAGATACAGGTAATACCCTTGCCAAAGCAGCTCAATTACTAAAAGATAGAGGAGCAACGAGCGTGCGCGCCATGTGTACACACCCTGTATTAAGTGGTAAAGCATACGAAAATATCGAAAACAGTGTGCTAGATGAGTTAGTGGTTTGTAATACCATTCCGTTGGTTCGAACCGACTCTAAAATCAAAGTATTGTCTGCCGCTCGATTATTTGCCGATGCCATCCGTAACATTACGGAACATGGTTCTATAAGCAGTTTATTCGATTTAAACGCATAATTTTTTTTGGTCTGAACCCAGATTGGGTAAAACCCTCCCCTTTAAAATAATAACAATTAAAATAAAAAAACATGAAATCAGTAGCATTATTTGGATACGCTAGAACTGAAGTTGGTAAAGTATCTACCAAAGCTTTAAGAACAGAAGGTAAAGTTCCTTGCGTTATGTACGGTGGCGGAAACCACATTCACTTTTCGGTATTTGAACCAGATTTTAAATTATTGGTGTACACACCAAATACTTACAAAGTAAAATTAGACATCGACGGTACTACTTATAAGTGTATCTTAAAAGATATCAGCTTTCACCCAGTAAATGATTCTATTTTACACGCAGATTTCTTAGAAATTGAAGACAACAAGCCAGTAGAAATTGGTGTTCCAGTTAAATTGGTTGGTAATTCAGTAGGTGTACGTGCGGGTGGTAAATTAGTAGTTAAAGCCAAAAAATTAAGAGTAAAAGCTTTACCTATGTTGTTACCAGATTTTATCGAAATCAATATCGACAACTTAGAGATTGGTAAATCAATTAAAGTTGGCGACTTAGCTAGTATCGAAAACTTAACCTTATTAGATTCTCCTAACAATCCAGTTGTAAGTGTAATTACAACCCGTGCCGTAATGGAAGCTGCTAAGGCAAACGAAAAAGAAACCGGAAAGAAGAAAAAATAATTGGTTCAAACCGATTGATAAAAAAGCCCAACTGTTGCAGTTGGGCTTTTTTTATTAATTCTTTTACTCGCATGCTTTGGGCAAATTTCAGGGCATTTTATTTTCTAACCTATCTGGATTTTGACGGGTGTCAAAAAATGAAAGTACCTCAATTCTCTCGTTTGTAATTTTATAAATTAGCAAATAATAAACAATCAGTGTTCCTCTTACATTTTCAATTTTAGTTGGTTTTCCGATGAAAGGGTAGTTTAAAAGTAACCCTTCTCTTTGTTTAATTAAACGAACAATCTTTTTGCTAAACTCTGCTGAATTATTTTTCTTCACCCAAAATTCGAGCACATCCCTTAACTCAATCTCTGCAAGTGAACTCCAGACTATTTTTGATCGAGCCATGAGTCAATTTTATTCCAAAGCACACTACTTTCATTAAACTGACCAGCACTAATTTGAACTTCTGAAATTCTTATATTTTCTAATTGAATTGAATTAAGCTCAATTTCAGACTCTCCCTCATAAAACGCCAACATTGAATTAATTTCCGCAACTAAACTATCATCCTTTAAGTGAATAATCTGGTCAATAATCTTCATTTTCATTTCGAGCGTACTCATACAATTAACTTTTATCAAATATAACGAAAATAATTAATTAAAAAACGTGTTAAAACTAAGAATGTATTAGTATGCAACCTCAATTCTCCGCAAACACCTCTTCTAAATCCAGCTCAAAACCGGGCAAAATAGGCGTAGTAATAACATCTCCCACCGTAAACAATTTGGAAGCTTGGTATTTGCCATTTACAAGAGTATAAATAAGTAGCGTTTGCTCATCTGGATGGATGACCCAATATGCTAATACGCCACTTTCTTCATACACCTCAAATTTATTTTGAAGTTCTTTTCTATTATTACCTGGCGATAATATTTCAACCACAATATCTGGAGCACCCATACATCCTGCATCATCCAATTTGGAGGGATCGCAAATAACGCAAATATCTGGCTGAACAACCGTGTAAATATCTTCGTTCTTCTTTGAATGAACGGGTAAACGCACATCAAAAGGCGCGATATATACGTCGCACTTTTTCCCTTTTAAATAATTGCTAATTTGCCTGTGGGTCTCACCAGCAACTTTTTGATGCCTACGCCGCGGGGCAGCGGCCATTTTAAATACCCTTCCTTTTATCAATTCAACCATTTCTGGAATAGTCCAAGTTAAATAATCGGCATAAGTATAACCATTGTAACTCATATCTGGTTCGCGTACTTCCATGATTCAAAATTACAAATTTTTTTTCAGTAACATCAAATTTCCTTGTTCATTAACTCTCGCCAATTCATTACCGTTGTTCCATTGCTGCGTTTTTGTGATTGAGCTCCTGCATACATTAAAACTGATTTTGTTTCACCACTTAATTTACACCAATAATCCAAGTTCTTAAAAAAATCTTTAGTAATTGTTTTACCTGACTTAATTTCTAAAGGCAGCAATGTTCCCGCATTATCTATAATCAAATCTATTTCATGCCCAGTTGAATCTCGCCAAAAAAACAAATTTATGGGCAAAGCAGCATTGGTTCTTTTTTTTACAAATTCGCCCATCACCATGGTTTCAAAAATGGCACCCCGCAATGGGTAACTTTTCATTTGTTCCGCTGTTTGAATTCCTAGTAGGGAACATACAATTGAAGTATCATAAAAATATAACTTAGGCCTTTTTATAATGGTTTTATTAAAGTTTTTGTAATGTGGCTTTAATAAATAAATAATAAAACTGCTTTCTAAAACTCCAATCCAAGACTGAATGGTTTTTACATCTACACCTATTTCATTGGAAAGCGAAAGATTGTTTAACTCTTGACCCGTTCTACCCGCCAATAGTCTTACAAATTTCTCAAATACAATCAAATCACTAATATTCTTTATTTGTCGTACGTCTTTTTCTATATATGTTCTAATGTAATTTGGACACCAATCCGCCACTGGAATATCTTGATCATAAACCGGAGGATAAAAACCTTTAACCAATAATTCATCGTCAGAATCAGGTAATAGGTTTACGTTATTTAATTCTACTATGGAAAAAGGCAAAAGGTTAATATAACCAATTCTACCAGCTAACGATTGGGAAATGGATTGTTGTAATAGAAAATTATTGGAACCAGATAAAATAAACAATCCTTTCTCCTTTGAGTTGTCTAATATCTCTTGCAAATATGAAAACAAGTTTGGCGTGCGTTGCACTTCGTCTAACACCGCGCCATTTGGATAATTCTCTAAAAATCCTCTTGGGTCTTCTAATGCAAAATTACGCAAGTCTAAATTTTCAAGCGAAACATATGGCTTCGCATGAAAAACCTCCTTTATAAGCGTAGTTTTACCTGTCTGCCTCGCCCCAGTTACCGCAACAGCCTTGAACTTTGCCGCTAAATCTATCAGTTTTTTCTTCGCCTCCCTTTGAATCATATTTCAAAAATATGTATTTTTTTGGAATCTAATTCCAAAAAAATACAAAATAAAAACATAATAAATA
>JAUYMZ010000036.1 GCA_030699355.1 Bacteroidota bacterium
TCTTCTAATACGTTCTTTGGTTATTTCTGATATGGCTTTATAACCTGCTTTAAAGGCCTCACTTTTTTCATCAGTTGGTTCGGGTAGTTGAACACAAATGAATTTACGACTTCCACCATCTTCTGTATTTAATTGAATTGTAGCGTGTGCCGTAGTTCCTGAACCAGCGAAGAAATCAAGAATATAGCAATCATTTGAACCCTCCATTCTAAGTAAATACTTTATATAATCTACAGGTTTGGGGAAATCAAATGGGATTTCCTGATTTTTAGTATCCATTTGTGAATCGAAAAAATGAACACCCATTGGCTTTTGAGTTAAGTAATCATTTAAATATCTTTTAGGTGATGGTATTGTATTCTCATCTAATCCAAAATGAAACATTTCATTTTCAAGCATTTCTTTAATTGTTGATTCTTTATATCTCCAACCTCCATTAGGTTTTTTGCATTTTTTATTTGTTATTGGGTGTATAATATCTGTATCAATATTACCATTTGGAACTCCTCCTGGATTATCTGTTCTATATACACCTTTGTTATCACAATAATAGTAATGGTCAAAATCATAAAATCGTGGGTATTTAATTAACTCTTTCAATTCTTTCTCAATTTCTTCCTTTTTTAAATTGTTTTTCATTAATCGATTTGCTCGCTTAACAAATTCATCTACATTATTTTTTGGGACAGACCATTCTTTTGATAGTTTATCAATTTGTTTGCAATAAACAATTGCATACTCGTGTGTAATAGAAATTTGGTTAACATTATTTTTTGCTGAATTACTTACTCTAACAGTCTGGCCTAAAAAATTTTCTTCTCCAAACACTTCATCACATATTTTCTTTAAGTTAGAAGCCTCATTATCGTCTATTAAAATAAAAATCACACCATCGTCAGTCATTAAATTACGAGCCAATTTCAAACGAGGATACATCATATTTAACCAATTGCTGTGATATCTTCCATCACTTTCACTATTGGTGCTTATACGTTTGCCTTCATCATTTAATTGTCCAGTAATAGCTAAGTAATTACCCAGGTTGTCATTGTAATTATCCTTATAAACAAAGACATTACCTGTATTATAGGGAGGGTCTATGTTTACAATTTTTATTTTGTTGGCATAGCTTTTTTGTAAAAGTTTTAAAACTTCAAGGTTATCTCCTTCTATAAAAATATTCTTAGTGTTATCCCAATCTTTACTACTTTCTTTATCAGGGCGCAAAGTTGCAGTACTGGGCTTGTTTGCTTCGCGCCTTGCTATGCTTTTGCCAGCCCAGGTAAAACGGTAGTATTCTTCTTCCGTTTCTATTTCATCACCTAACAAGGCTTGTAATTCCTTAATATCAATCTTGCCTTCCTTAACAATTGTTGGGAATAGGGTTTTAAGAGTCTCTATATTCTGAGCAACAAAATCAATGCTTTGGCTCATTGGGTGTCCTTTATCTATCTTTTCCATCATGCGTTCAATATACTATTTTTAAGTAATTTTATTTGTTTTCTTTTTTGCTGAACTTGCGTGTTTATCTCTATTCGTTTATTAAGCTGAGTCTCTTTTTGTGCAACATTGGTTAAGGTATTAATTTCTTTTTCTAATGAAGTAATTCGTTCTAATCGCTCTACATCTTCTTTGGTTCTTTCGGCTGGTCTTATTTCGAACGACCCAATTATTGGTGCTGTTATTAAACCAATAAAACATTGCACGTAACCTTCATAAAGTATCCTAAGGTTGGTTGAAGGTACTCTGCTAAAACTAAGTGCCTCGCAAAATGCTTCATGTAATTTGTTGTTGCTATTTGTGGTATTCCAATCCGCTGTAAACTTTTTTCCAAGCGTACGTTTGTTATTGTCGTTTTGGTTGATGTGTTTGTAGGTAACATTCCAATTACTATTAATACCATCATGAACAATTAACAACATGTGGTATGGTATATATTTTTGAATCAAATCAATAATCTTTGAAGCGTTAATTTTTAAGGACTGTGGGCTTGTAGTAACCGCAATAACTTGTATTTCTTCAAATGTGGTTTCGCAATCCTTGTATTCGGGTACATTCGCATTTGCCATGCTAATTGATGCAATCCAATCAATAGCAGTGATGGTATTGTAATCATCTAGCAAATTCTTTTCTGATGAGGTCATATCAAAATTGCGCTTAAAGAATGCTTTGGTAATCCTCTTGTTCACTAAGCACCTTTCGGGCAACTGTAATATGTGTATGATTTGGTTAAGCATTGTATTGTGCTAGTTCAATTAAATTGTTGTTGAAAAAGCAAGACAAAGTTTCACTTAATAATTTAGATGGGGCATCAGCAATTGGTATTTTTAAATGAACTTTACACACTAAAACACATGCATTTTGGCGCACTGCGCCTCTATTTACAGCTGCTGGGCTTACCGCAGAACAAATGCTATACACTTTTTTTTCCTCTCCAAAAGTTAACCTTAATTTAAGAAACACCTTTACATTTAAATCATTATGGATAGCGTTTCGAACATACAATGGCTTTGGAAGTTCATTTAACTCAATCCAGTTATCTTGTTTCCATAAGCTATATTCAACTTTAATATTTAAATCCAGAGCAGTTTTTACAAATAAACCAAAAGCATCATTTTCGTTCAATCTGAGCAAACCTTGCGCAGTAAAAAGATTATTATTGGTATGAAAGAAACTGGCATTTGTAAAGTATAATCTGTCAACTATTGCTTCTTTTAAAAATTCAAAAATTTGTGCGTTTGGTAATATTGAGTTTAATTTTTTGTCCCCAGCATCATACTTATCATTGTTCAGTTCACGTTGAGTATACTTGATAATGTCGGTATATAATACATCTGCTGCATTGAGAGCATCTATAATTAATTGAGGTTGTTCGTCTCTATTTACTAGTTGAATCTGCCAAAAATTTATTGGAGCATATTTCCACAGTGAACTGTAATTGCCATGAAAATAGTCAAGGTCAGGAGCTGTGAAGGTTTGGTTATTATATTTAAGGTTTGCTAAGTGATATTGAGAACATAAATACGTTATTGGTGGAAATGTACCAATCATTAAACCAGTTGATGTGCTTTGTGGGTCCAATTTTTCTAAATATGGGTGTTTCTCAAACGGAGGAACAACTGGCAATGCTCCATTTGCGTTAACAATTGACTGAATAGACAACTGATGTAATTTTTCCCAATGATCCATATTCGTTTCATCGAAGTTTGGAATTTGAAACAGTTGTTTTAGTAAGTCGATATTATGGTGACGCTTTATCATTTAACAATCAAATAGCTTACTAATTCAAACGCATCAGAATGCTGCGCTTTGCTCATTTTGGTTCCACCTGCAAATGCAAGAGTATCTATACCTAATTCATCTTCCACACCTTTGATATGGGTTAAAGCTGTTTGAAGTAGAGAGGTATATGTACCCATTTGTTTACCAGCTTTGGTCTCTTTGTTAAATGAAACAATAAGAGCAGCAAGCACTTCCTGATGACCTAGGCAAAGTTTTTTATAAAGGTCTAGGGTTTTCTTTGGGTTACTTGCTGGAACAAAAATATCACCATTAGCATTGATATAACATAAGCTGTACGGATGGGTTGCACTGTAAGTGTTGGTATCCGTTAATGCTCCATTTAAGTCGTTAAAACAGAAAATTACACCAGGGGTGGCTTCATCTGTATTTGTTGAAGTAATCGCATATATTCCTTTAGGTGCTAATTCAAAATGTTCACGCTCTTCATTGCTCAATCTCTCTGCATCAATTTTAAAGTCATTAAAGGTTAAATCAGTAATACTGATACCGCCTTCAATATCCTCTAAATCCAAAACTTTGCTTTGCATTTGCTTGAGCTGTCGTTTGCGATAATCTAAATCACCGTAGCTCACACTTGGCTCTTCAATAATGTTATCATCACCCGTTGCAGATACATCCAGAATTTGCATACGCCCCTTAACACGGCCGATCAAATCAATGTAGGTGTCCAACTCCAAGTTCGGGAAGAAATTTACCAATTGGATCTTATTATTAATTGAACCAATGCGGTCTATACGTCCGAATCGTTGAACAATTCGAACAGGATTCCAGTGTATATCATAATTGACTAAATAGTCACAATCTTGCAAGTTTTGACCCTCTGAAATACAATCAGTACAAATCAGTAGGTCTATCTCACCCTTGTTATCTGGGTATATTAAATCACGTTTTTTAGATAATGGCGAAAAGTTGATTAAGATATGCCCTAAATCGGGCTTGCAGTCATTTAGATTTGTTTTATTCACGTCCCCACCTGTTACCATAGCTGAGTTGATTTTAAGGTCTGTAAGAGCCCAAAACTGTAAATTATCGTAAAGGTACTTTACAGTATCAGCAAATGCTGAAAACACAATTACCTTTTTATTGTCCTTGTTTAAATTTTTCTCAACCTTGTTTTTGATTAGTTCTTTAAGTTCTTTTAGTTTTGCATCCCTGCTTTCATCAATTACTTTTGTTTGTGCCAATAGATTCTCTAATCTATGCTTATCATCTAACAAATCCTCTTTACATCTAATCAAATCCATATCTTGAAGTAATACCTTTACTTTACCCCCAGTGAGTAAATCATTCAATAAGTCATCGTCAGTGTCTACTTCGTTAATATCTAAATCATCATAATAGAATTCAGTTCTATTTGTTAATTCAATCTTTTGTAATAACTCATCAATTCGACGAAGAAGACCTTCAAGTGTTAGGCGGAATGAGTGAACCGAACTTTCTAATCGCTTCAACAAATTTACACGCATCAGATGTATCAAACTGTTTTCTCTTTCAATTTGCTTGAAAACACTACCCTTTGTAGTAGTTATATCATATTTGGCTTCATAGGAACTTCGCTTATCGTCACGTACGTAAGACAAAGGAGAATAAAAGCCGAGTATCAAAGAATTGAGTTCATCATTTACTTTATCCATTGCCTTCAATGACCCATTAATATCAAAGTCGGTATGGCGATTGATTGGGGCAAGTCTATTTGGAAACTTACCGATATCGTTTACATCATAGTACTTTTCAATATGTTTTCTAGACCTCGCAATGGTTAATAAATCTAGCAGTTTAAAGTATGAACCATCCAAACCATTTATTAAACTTTCTCTACTAGCTGTTGAACCATTATTGGATTTTAACCAAGCATTGAATTTAGCTTGGGCTTTTCGTAAAGTTTGTTCAATACTGGCAATACCATATTTTGCTAATGCCTCATCATTTTGTTCAGTAATGAAGGCAATTTGGTTCTTGATATCGTTCATACGGGTATTAACAGGAGTAGCAGATAACATCAAAACCTTTGTTTTTACACCCATTTTAATAATGTCACTCATTAACCGCTGATAACGGGTGATTGTATTCCTTCGCGGGTCGTTATTTCTGAAATTATGCGATTCATCTATTACAACTAAATCATAATTACCCCAGTTTATTGATTCGAGATTGATATTCCCTGAGTAGCCACCGGTTCTTGAAAGGTCGGTATGATTGAGTACATCAAAGTTCAATCTGTCCTTACTTAAAATATTTTGAACGTCATTAAGTGAATATACTAACCAATTATCACGGAGTTTTTTGGGAGCCAATACCAAAACCCTATCGTTTCGCATTTGATAGTATTTTATAACTGCCAAGGCTTCAAATGTTTTACCAAGGCCAACAGAATCTGCTATAATACAACCACCAAAGGTTTCAATTTTGTCGATTGCCCCCAGCACAGCGTCCCTTTGAAAATTGAATAAGTATTTCCAAATTTCGGTTTGCTTAAAACCAATTTTATTAATACGCTGCTCGTTCTCTTGATTGATAGCTGTATTTTTGAACAGGTGATAAAGCGTGTATTTATATATGTATTCGGGATTTTTGTCATCAAATGCTTGTTTTACTTTTGCAAGCAAACTGGCTTTTAAATCTTTTGAGCTAATTGACCAAAATTGTCGAAACAATTGGAGATATTGGCCATCCTTATCCTCGAATTGGGTTAACACTATTGGAGAAGAACTTGGCACAAGCCCTAATGTAATAGAATTTAAATCTTGCGGAACGATTGAAAAACAATGGGTTTCATCTATATTTTTTATTATTATGAATTTTTGACCTCCCACATTACCAGACCTAACTTGAAATTTAGTTTCAATTAAATTGCAAACATTTGTTGCCTTAAACTGAGCATTTAAATTAAAATATTGAGAGTACTCTTTTGGATCATAGGCAAATTTAGATTCATCATTTGGGTCTAAATCTAGGATTACTTTGATTCCTTTTGCATCAATTAAAACCTCATTCAATTCAAATAAAGCATTGATAGAAATAAAACCTGAAGCAATAAAAACCTCAGTATTATCGCTAATCAAAAGCTTCAATTCATCTATAAGCAGTATATTTTGATTACTAATTAATTTCACAGCTATTTTTTTTATAAATTTATTCTATTTAAATTAAAAATCAAACGGTCTTTCAGATATTTACCTTTCAATCCACCCATCAGCCATCTCAAACTCCTTATCATAAGGCAACCTTAGCTCAGGTAAAATTGCCGGAAGTGCCAGTTTAAAACTTACATAAAAATAAGCTAATAATTGATTGCCAGTTAAACTTTGATTGGGGATATTAGCTACTTTGTATTTTTTGTCTGCTTCTGTTGAAATCCCATGAGCTCCGAGCAGAGCAATTTCCATGGCTATTTTTTGAATGTCTGGAATAGGCATTTTTTTTAAGTATTTTAGTGCCTCAATCATATGCATTACAATTACTAAATTTAGTGTTTCTGAGGTTTGGCTTTTAATAAACTCATCAACTTGCTTTTCTTTTACAGGGTCAAATGCCCCGTAAGGCTCGTCTTCTATACTTTGTAATAATGAATTTGGATTTAACCTTTTAAGATACTCTTCCTCTGGAACCAATTGAAAGTATTTATTTATTTTAAGATCTTCACCCCAATGTTGAATAAGCTCATACTCCTCTCCTGCTTCTTTATCCTCCCGATATTCAAGGTATTCTTCATAAAATTTATTGGCCATATTTTGCTCAAATTTATTGGGCAAAAAATCATTCATTAAATCAACACCAAATAAATTTTCAAAATGATGTACTTGCACTAAGTTGAGTATTTTGCTAGCTTGGTATATGTGAACAGGAGAAAGTTTAATGGCCTCTTTGTTGGTAACTGAATCCTTTCCATTTTCAAGTATATTGAGCCATGATATAAACTGTATAGGTTTTAGTGATGGATAGTTGTTGTATAAATAATCTTCAATAAACAAGTCGATAGGCGTATTATAAATCTGTAAATTAATTCCATTAAATATGCTATTAAAATACTTGATAACAGATTCGTCTGATATACCTTGCTTCATCAGCAAGTTTTTATGTTTATTTAAATCCCGATAGAAATCGCCTTTATTTTCTTGGGTAGAAATAAATAACATTTGCTGTGTAATCTCACGCGCCTGCACTGCAAATAAAAGATGGGTTAATTCGTGCATTATAAGATGCTCTAATCCCTTTTTGCTTTTATGTTTAAGAAGGTGATAGTTTCTTTGATGCGATTCTGCAAATTCTATTTTTGCAAAAGTTGAAATACTATCATCGACTTCTATTTGTATTGCTATTCCTGAGGCACTTTCTAAGGTAGATTTAAAATCGGCAATTAAGTAATTACCAATATTAGATTCAATAGCTTTTTCGCCCAATGCTTTAGCTAAATTAAACAAGGCGGTATAAATTTCTTTATCTAATTTTTTACAGTGTTTTAGTCCATGTATGGCATATTCAAAGCCAGCTGTTACCTCATTTTGTTGATTTAAACAATAAGCTATACCATAAGCCGCATTGGGATTATGTATATCTATACTATAGGCTTGTTCAAAGTATTGCTTTGCCTCTGCATATTTTTGGCTCATTAAAAATAAGGTAGCATAATTTACCAAAGCTGTTACATCATCAGGATTCTGGGCAAGAGCTTCATCAAAATATTTTTTGGCAGTATTTTCATCTTTATAATTTCTAAAATAGATATTGCCCATCATAGTTAGGGCTGAATGATTCTGAGGATCCCACCTTAAGGCGTCTATAAGCGAATTTATTGCCTCCTCATTTTTGCCATCAATAGAATATAGTTGCCCTAAAATTCTGTGGTATTCAGAAACAGAAGGATTTTTTGCAATTAAACTAACTAAAATTGGCATAGCTGAGTAATATTCCCCTTTTTCGCAAAGTTTAATAACTTTTTCAAAAAGAGGTTTTTCCTCCATTATTTGCGCTGTATTCAATGATACCATAATCCTATTGCCCTCTTGCTTCACAATAGGTTGAAAAACTCCTATTGAATAATAATTGTTACTGTTCACCCGTTCACTATGCAGACAGGTTTATTATTCATAGCAAGTTGAATTGCGTCAAGCACAGCATATCCTTGTTTTCTCACGGTTGATATGTAGCTTCTTATTCGGCAAAATGTTTTTGCCCCATTCTCCGATCTAAAGCAGCCAGATATTTTTTGCTTTAGTTTAACCATCCTCAAATCCCTTTCAGCAAGATTATTATCGAATGGTACGTCTAGATTATAAATGAACATCAAAACATTTTGACTTCGTTGCAAGAAAACATCTAACAATCTTGCGGATTTTGATTTTGCCTTTCGCCCTCGCTTACCCTTTTCTGGAATTGGCTCTTGTGGTTCCTGTTCAATTGCTTGGCGAAGTATTTTACAATATTGCGTTTCTATTTCATCAATCAGCATTTCATTTATCAGACCTTGCTTTTTGTAATCATTAGCCTTTATAAGCAATGATTTCATTTGACCTGCCCAATGACTTTCCATTTCTTCATTTAAGAATTTTAAATCTCGTAACAAATGGGCGTTGCAAAAGCTATGGCTGCATGCATATTGGTCATAACTACTCCAGCGGTCATGCACACTGATGCCTGTATATTTATTCAGTATTCCAATTTCATCTATAGCCTCAGTGCCGCGTTTATGATGTATATTGTAATGCGTATGTAGACTTGTGGAAGTGCTATGAATCCACTGTGTTTTACCTTGGCAACGCATTCCAGTTTCATCATTATGCATTACAGAACTATTCAATAATGCTTCTTTGATAGCCAATTCTGTTTCTTCCAATTGCTCATAACAGGTGTTATTATTTTGTTCCAAAAAACCATCACTCACACTTATTCCAAAGCAATCTTTGCTAAATTCTTGCACTCGTTCAAAAGGTAAAAACTGATATTGATTCAGATAAACCATCATGGCTTTAAAACGACTCCCATATTGAACGTGATTACTTACTTCACATTGTGCTTCGTGCAACTTTCCACAAGTACACTGTTTTGTCTCTACCTGATGTTCGGTTACCTCCATCAGTTTTGACGGTAAATCAAAAACTTGTCTGCGTTGCACACTGCGCAATGGTAATTTAACTAAGTCGGCTCCACATCCACAAACACCTTCTAATTTATGTGTAATAATTGTATCAGGGCATTCAACCATTTTTAATGTATTGCCAGTGCGACCTGGCTGAGCGCCTGGTTTTTTATCACTTTTTTCACGATTGTTTTTGATTGTCTTTTTTAATCCATCACTTGATGGTGGCCGCGAACTATTGCCGCTATTCTTATTCAATTGAGACTCTAGTTCCGCTACACGGCTCATTAAAGTTGCAACCAACTTGAGAAGTTTTTCGTGATCCTCTTTTTTTATCAATATGTACCCTTCTGGAACTTCAATCATTAAATCAAAGGTTAACATACAATTTGAATATACAAAAGTTGAATAAACATTATTATTAACCTAACTTCGTTAATATTCTATATTTTTGGGTGAACAGTAACAGAAAAAGTAAATTTAATTTACAATAGGTAATTTGGATACTGACTAGAAGTAAATTTAATACAAGAATTTATCTCAAAAACCCTCAAAATGTGGATAAAGTAGGAGGGGGTAATCCTATATCCTTCATTTATTATTATTATTTTGGGTTTGGTTCGAACCAAAACTTGGAATTGAATTTTTGATAATTTAGTTTTCAGTTTTATATTATTAAAACTATGAAAACACATTCAAATTTAATTCTAAAAACCTTTCTTTTTTTATTGGTTTTTTCATTTATCACCTGCAAGAAAAAGGCAGACGACCCCATTCAAGATGCCCCTATTTATTTAGAATCTGCTTGGAAAATTGAGGGCTTTCCGGGCAAGCTCATTGGATTGTCTAAAGCAGGACATTTGGTAGTGGCTGAAAGCTACAATGCTGCTGGTCAATTTAGGTTATTAGACGCACAAACAGGCGCGCCATTATGGGTTTGGAAGGAGTTAGATGGCGGCGATAAAAATATTTTGTTAGAGAGCGCTCAAATTAGCAATGATTTGTTGCTTTTTAATGGCAGCGAAAACAGAACTTATGCGGTAAATTTAATAACTGGAAAAACGGTTTGGAAACATCATTTTGTAAACAAAGAATCGAACGATTACCTTTTTAAAGATAATAAAGACAATATTTATAGGGTTGTGTTTGAACCCAATAAAAAATACAGTCAAAGCATTGTGCGAACCAATATTTACCGTCCGGAATGGGAAGAAATTTGTGTCTTCCAAGATACTTCTCAAACGCTTGACAATATGGAAATTTCAAATGTGATGTACGTTGCCCATGCAGGAAAAGAATCTTTGCTTTTTACGCTTTCAAATGGAAATAGTTTGCCAGTAGTTGCAATGTATTTTGGGTATGATTTAAAAGCAAAAATCTACCAAACATGGACTATTCCCAGTGCTACTTTGTTCGGGTTTGTGCCAAACAAAAGCTTAGTAATAAAAGGAATGGCTTATGTGCTTGGGACTGAACAAAGGGGAGAAGTATTGATGGCCATGGATATGGATGAAGGTTCGTTTAAGTTTTTAAAATTATTGAAAAAAACGGGATACCATTTGTTTCAACATTTTAATTCGGTGGTTGTGGCTTTGGGCGCGAAGGATTCTTTAGGTTCAGCCAGTTTACAATCTTTTGATTATGCGAATGGCACTAGTATTGGAAATTATGAGTTTAATGGACAGTTTAAACCCGATTTCCTTTTTAATAGAAGCAACGCTATAAAAGAAGAAAATTTTATATTCAGTACGCAGTGTAAATCGGTTGTGGCTATTAACATTAATAACTTAACGCCAACGCTTGAAATGTTTTTTACAGATAACAGTATTTGTGCCAATGCAGCGCCAATAATTAACCGCGAAAAGCGATTACTTTTTGTACAATCTGACCATTTTATACATGCAGTTCAGGTTCCAAATTCAGTAAATTTTTAAAATTTTGAAAGGATAATCCTATTTACCTGATTTTCTTGTATCCCTTTACTGTATTGAGATACGAGGAATTTGGTTCAGCTAAAATGATACTTTTCTGCAAACAAGAAAAAAAGTTATTGCGCAGTGTTCTAATTTGGCTGTTGATTAATCAAAAATAAAACAAGGCCTTGAAACAAAAACAATTTATTAACCATTTAAAAACAAAAAAATGAGATTAGCTACCCTAAGTGCAAGTCTGTTTATCCATAGCTTATGCTTTGGACAAACCACCCTCTACAAACAGAGCAACAAAATCATGGAGTATCAATTCGCCGTGGCAGATTCGTCGGCTATTAGGCAAATGAGCGAGAGTGAGAAAATTAAGTTTGAACTGAAGTATGTAGAGAAGTCGTACACCAGAACTATCAACAGTAACTTTGAATCGAATGTAGAAGTGAAAATTGATAGCAATGATTTTAAAAAGGACTGGATGACCCTAGCCAAAAAGTATCGGTATACCCAAACAGGTATTGATATGATTGGTTCAGACAATTTAGTTACGAAATCGATTCCTTATTCTACCGAAGAATTGGCGTTTATTACAGAGGAAAAAGAAGGCATAGAAGAAGCCGGCTTTCATCCTGGCTTAAGAGCTTTTCCAAGCTTTGATGCTGCTACAATAAACTTGCTTTCTGCCGAGAATATCTTTGTAAGCAATATGCCCAATGGCGAAGTTAAAGTAACAGCTGGTGGTACCACCACTATTTACAATAGCTTTAAGAAAACCATTGTGTCTGATTACACTGATGGCGATGGAATTAAATGCAAAGAAACTTTGGCTTATGAGCCTTATGGCGTTGACAAAGGATTTTTGCTAAAAATTAAAAAGCTGGAGCGATTTGTTACCACGAATGCGGGCCAGTGTATTACAGAGACCCGCTTAACTTATTACTCCAATTATGAAATTGTTGACAATGGAAATTTGGTTAATAAGGCTATGGACAAAAAGGATGTAGTCAATTTATATCCTAATCCAACGGATGGTGTATTTACTGTAGCTGTGTCGTTGAAGGATGATGCAAGTATTGGAAGTGTAAAGATAATCCATGCCATTACAGGAAACACTGTTACCGTAAACCACAACAGCCAATCAACCTTTTTGGTGAACATGCCAAACCTGGCTGCAGGTAATTATGTATTGCAAATTGTGACCAGCAATCAGCGCACGATTAACACCAATTTTATTAAAAACTAAAACCCCTTAATGTAAGAGCCATGAAAAAAATGAGATTATTAGCCATAGCCAGTTTAGCGCTAATGGCCCAAGCAAGTAGCCTACTTGCCCAAAACAACGTGCCGCAGGATACGGCCACCATAGTAGTGCCCAATCAGCAAATGATAAGTCAGGAATTGCAGAAATTTGGCATGAAGTTGTTTGAGTTTCCCGCCGGACAAATCTGCCCAACAGCTGGTCCCGCCCGCATCCATGATTACCCAGTGGAAGGCGTGAATCCGCCAAATGATAATCCTACTTTGAAATTTGGGGATTTTACACCTGGCTTAGGAAAAGATCGAGATATAAATATTATTTGGTTACATGGATTAAATGGTAATACAGATAGTTGGAATATTGCAGCACATGCAACTCAATTTGGTTATGCAGGAATTTTCCCTGCCAGAAAAGCACGATCTGTTCGTGGTTCAGCAAGCAGTGCGCCATCCCATCCAGTTCAATTTTACAGCGAGACTTCTGGAATAGTTGGAGCCGCTAGAGATTTAGAAAATGAAGTGCCTTTGTATATTAATAATACAAGCAAAACCCAATGGGATTATATCATTGCACATAGCCAAGGAGGTATTGTTGCTCGCGAATGGTTAAGACAAATGGATCAGTCTCCAGCTACTTTTAAAAATTATGCTCATGGCTTAGTTACTTTTGGAACTCCGCATACGGGTGCCGAAATAATAAATAATACTAGGCCAACCTTAAGGAATAAATTACCAGCTTTTTTTAAAGAAGCATGTGTTGCTCTTGGCGGTGCTGTTGTAACACCAAAGATTAATAGTAATTTCCTTACAAGATTTCTTGTTTCGAATAATATGAAACAGGTATTAACCAATGCAACCTGTGGACTATCCTCAGATTTAATAATTCCATATGCATTGGATAATTATTTTAAGTCAACCACCAATGATTTCTTTGTGGGAGCTCCATTTTTGGAGGGTACGCCAACAAACCAAGGGCTTTCACAATATGAGTTAAAGGTTCCAGTTGTTCAGTTTTTTGGGATTGAGCAGCAGCCAGTAATGTGGAGGTTTATGAGTTCTAGTTTGAATATTGGGCATGACTATTTAGATGAAAATCAAAAGATTTTTGGTTACGATCAAGATGATCAATTGCAAATTAAAGTTCAGGATATGATTAATGAATTTGATGCCAAAGCCATTTATGAAGATAGGGAGGCAGAATTTCAAAGGAGATTAGAAATAGGCTATTATGCTAGTGCTTTATTTAATCCACTTTTTTTGCCACTTGCTGTTTTAGCAGGTAATAAAAAAAATGCCGCCATTGAAAACAAACATGCATATGTTAAAGCAAAAAATTGGTTGGCAGACGCCAATGAAGTTTATCAAATAGAGTTATTGGGCGACAAAAAAACTCAGATGGTAGTGGAGTGCCATTTAATAGAAGAGTTAGACTGTTATGATCCTATTAGAAACCCGAAAGGATTTATGCCGCCTGTTAAATTAACAATGGAGCAAAAATATAGGGGCGTTGGTGCTTTCTGCACGGGACCAAGTATTGCAGATAAATACACCAATTTTGAATTCCCTGGAAACGACGGCACCATGTGGAGAGGTAATTGCGAAGGAACCCAATTATTTTTGTCTTATTTAAAATTAATAAATGTGCCATTAGCAAGTGATGGTGTAGTTTTAGCAAACTCTGCCTCCAACAGAATTAAAGTTAAATCTGGAAATACACATGCTATAAGAATGATGCCTGAGACAAATCATGACCAAATGAAGAATTCGAGTTTTACAAAATTCGCGTTAAATGATTTATATGATGGAAAGTTGGGTGATTTTTTCTCAATTCAATTAAGATAATTATGATAAAAGAAATTAAATTTTCGAGTTTAATTCTTATTGGATTTTTATTATTAAATCAAGGATGTAAGTTGCGGGAGGTAGTCTCTCCCGCATCTTCTCCATTAATAGATACCTCCGCACTTGATACCATATGGCGAAGTGAAATACAAGATGGAAGTATAACTCCAATAATTAATAGTGAAGGTAACGTTTTATCAAGTAAGACTTTTACAAATCCTTTGGGTGAAGTTTTTGAATTGAGGGATGGTAAAAGTGGGCGTCTAATTTGGCAATGGAGTGATTACTTAACTCCTGAATTTTCTTATAGAGGAGCGTCAATTATTTTCTATAAGGATGTAGTTGTTTTATCTAAATCATTTAGAACATATGCATTTGATGCAATAACAGGAAAAACCCTCTGGAGGGACGAGCAAAAAGGCCTGTTTGGAGATAAATCTATGGCAATAGATGATGATGGATTTATTTATCATAGCTTTAAAGATATTGACCAAAAAAATAGAAATATTTACATCTGGCGCACTCGTTTTGATAACTTAAAATGGGAGCAGGTGTGCGTTTATAGTGATACTGTAGATAATAATAAAATTTCTTCAATGAATATGGTTGTTGCTAAAAACACAAAAGGAGAAAAATTATTGGTTTATACACCTGTTATGTTTAGAACAATAAACGGCGAAAATAGACCCATGTCAAAGGTTGTTGCTTACAATATAAATCTAAAAAAGATAGAATGGCAAGTGGATTACAATCCTGATATCTCTAATATACAATTTTGGAATACAGATATGGTTGTGAATCAAGATAAAATTTATGTTTTTGCTGTTTCTGGGACTGAATATTTTTTAATGGTTTACAAAATTGAAGATGGAAAATTGGCGTTTTCCCAGCCATTAGAAAATTATGGAGTAGGATTGCACTTTTATAAAGGAATTGTTATTCCTTTAATAAATGGAAATACTCCTGTTACAGCTTATGATGCAAATACTGGTGTAAAAAAATGGACCGTTGATTTTTTTGATAAAAGCAACCACGAAATTAATTTCGATTTTTATGATTCTAAACTGTACAAAAATTTTCTAATTTCTACTCAATGCAGTAAAATGCTTGCAATAAATTTAGATATTGGAAAAGTT
>JAUYMZ010000050.1 GCA_030699355.1 Bacteroidota bacterium
AACTCGTATACAACCATGCCATGCTACCCAGACCACTCGATAACGGTATTAGATATGGAAGTGCACCTAGTGCTTTAGCCTTATGGGCTAAGAACAACACATTTGTGATGCTTGTTGGGTTAAATGGAGACGGCAAATTCATGGATACCAACGAGTATGCGGGTATAACAAGTTTCGCCAAAAGAAATGCATTTAGAGATAGAGCTTATCACCCTTATGAATAGGATGCCACCGTAAATGCATTCCATCATTTAAAAGGAGATATGCCTGGCAAAATAAAAGATTTAAAAATTTAGCACTTTTATTCCTTCGTAATTCGACATTCAGCATTCGGTGTTCGACATTTCTTCTTTCGTGCTTCGAATTTAGAATTTCGAATTTTAAATGCCTCTAATCAACCTTACGAAAACAACAATTCCTTCAACTTAGCAGATACCTTACTTGCATTGGGTAAAATTTCGGCTTCTAAGGCCATATTCATGGGTATGGCTGGAACATTCTTTGCGCCTAGGGTAGCAACTGGTCCATCTAGGTGCGTAAAACATTGTTGCATAATTCTGGCTGCCAATGATTCTGCAAACGAGTTATTTAATGGCTCTTCGGTTAGTACCAAACATTTACCATGCTTTTTAACCGAATGCATAACCGCTTCTTCATCTAATGGAAGTAAACTTCTTAGGTCGAGCACTTCTATATTTCCAGCAAAATCTTTTGCAGCACTTAATGCCCAATATACACCCATGCCGTATGTAACCACCACACAAGATTCGCCATTATCTACAGCATCTTCACTGGCTTCTAAAACAATATTTGCCTTACCAAATGGCAATACATAATCTTCATCTGGTTCTATGCAACGTGCTAATTCTGTACCTGGATTTTTACTCCAATACAAGCCTTTATGCTCTAACATAATACACGGATTGCCATCATAATACGCGGCTTTCATTAAGCCTTTCATATCGGCAGCGTTGCTTGGGTAAGCAATCTTTATTCCTTTTAAAGTAAGCAAGGTAGATTCTATACTGCCACTGTGATAAGGTCCGCCACCACCATAAGCCCCAATTGGGATACGAATGACCGCGCTAACTGGATATTTCCCTCCAGTTAAATAGCTCGATTTGGTAATTTCACAAACCAATTGGTTCATGCCTGTCCACACATAATCTGCGAACTGAATTTCTACAATCGGTTTCACGCCAACGGCACTCATACCAGCGGTTGAACCAACTATATAAGCTTCTTGAATGGGTGTATTAAAAACCCTATCTTCTCCATATTTTACGGCTAAAGTAGCGGCTTCCCTAAATACTCCTCCTAACCTCGCTCCTACATCCTGACCATAAAACATACATTCTGGATGTTTAGCCAAAAGCTCGTCTACGGCATGCAAAGCAGCATCTACCATTACCACGGGTTCTCTGCCCTCGGGTTTTCTGTTGCCAATTTCTTCAGTAGCACCGCTAGGAGCATAAATAAAATCTTCGGCAGTACTTGGCAAAGGCTCCGGCGACGAAACAGCTAGTTTAAATTGCTGCGCCACCTTATCCGTTTCTATTTCATCTATTTCTTTGAGTTCGGCCTCGGTAATTCCAATCGATAATAAATGTTTATGCAATTTAGGAAGCGGCTCATCGGCTAAATGCTTGGCCATATCTTCTTCTGTTCTGTACCATTCTTTACGCACCCCTGAGGTGTGATGCCCCAATAATGGAACCTTGGCATGTAATAAAATGGGAGCGCGATGCTCTCTCACATAATCAATACATTGAAGCACGGCATTCCAAGATTTTAAGAAATCGCTGCCATCTACACGCATGCGCTGCATTCCCTTAAAACCACCTGCATATTCATAAGCATCCATGGCACGCATCTCTGCTCCGCTGGCGCTAATTCCCCAATCATTGTCCTGAACCAAATAAAATATCGGAAGCTTCTTTAAAATCGCCATTTGCCAAGCTTCCGCCACTTCTCCTTCGGTAACAGAACCATCTCCCAAACTACAAACCACCACCGGGTTTTCATCTGAATCGAGCAAACCCTGACTTTCTAAATACGCTATTCCATGCGCCATCCCTGTTGCAGGAATAGCTTGCATGCCCGTTGCGCTGCTCGAATGTAACATGCGCACAAACCCATCACGTTTTAAATTGGGGTGACCATAATAGGTTCGGCCACCCGAAAAAGGATCTTCTGCTTTGGCTAAAAGTTGTAACATAAGCTCGTACGGACTCATGCCCATGCCCAGTAACATGCTCTCATCGCGGTAATACGGAGCGGCAAAATCGAAGCCCGTTAGTTGCATGCCTACAGCCAGTTGTATGGCCTCGTGGCCACGACTGGTGGAGTGCACATATTTGGTAATGGGACGATTTGCATCGTAAATATCTGCCATAGCCCTTGCCGCACACATGTGTGCGTAAGCTTCTAAAAGAATTTCTTTATCCATAAGTGGGATGCAAGTTTAACTAATTTAAAGCAAATCTTAAACCCTTTTTATTCAGAATTTGCAAGCTAAGTAAGCCAAAGTAAGGCGGGCACAAGTTGTTAAAGATTGGTAATAAAAAAATTTGGGCTGAACCAAAAAGCCATAGAAATGATTAAATTCGCTGCATGACAGACCAAATAGCTCCCTTTTCAAAAATTGCGTTGGCCCTTGCCTTTTCACCTAGGTGCGAATCATTGTTGGCAGAAGTAAAAATGTTACAAGAAAAATTTGCCTGTAAACTGGTTTTCATTCACGTGGGAGAAAAATCATTACAAGAAGAACAATACCTCAAACATTTGCTCCATAGATTTCATTTGGATCAGCCCGAAAACGAGATTATTTGGAGAAAAGGTGAACCTGTTGAAACCATCATAGACATTTGTCAAACCGAACAAATAGACTTATTGGTGGCAGGTGCCTTAGAGAAAGAAAGCTTAATAAATTATGTATTTGGCGGTATTTCTAGACAGCTCAGCAGAAAAATAAAATGCAGCATGTTATTACTTACTGAACCCAACATTCATCCAAAAGGATTTACCCATTTGGTAGTTGAAGGAACAGACCACCCAAAAACAGAAAATACCATAGCTACCGCCGTGCAATGGGCCAAGGCATTTAATAGCAAAAGGGTTGATATCATTCAAGAAAACGACCTCAGCAAAATTGCCCTCATAAGAAGCGAAGAGCTCAAAGAACACGAAGCAGGCGAACGCAAAAAAGAGATTTTATCTGAGGAGGATTTGAAATTAAAAGAGATTTTGCGCTGCAGCAATTGTGGAAATTTAGCAATCCATACCGAAAGAATTGAGGGAAAACCAGGCTATGTAATTAGCAAATATGCCAAAGACCATGAGGCAGATTTATTGGTTATAAACTCGCCAGATAAACCGCTCAATTTACTCGATAGGGTATTTCCACATGATATGGAATATGCCTTGGCAAATTTACCTTGTAATTTATTGATTGTACATCCAAAAGGCGGCGAATAAGACATGCAAATACTTAGCCACCATGAAAATTTAAGTTTAATCCTAAGTATTGGATTATTAATCATTGCTGCCCGCATGTTTGGAGAATTTTTCCGCAAGTTTAAAATGCCATTAGTGGTTGGAGAACTTATAGCCGGTATTATTCTTGGTCCGTCTTTGGTTGGTCATTACGCCCCCCAAATTAGTGGCATCTTATATACCCAAAACCCGAATGCTTCTTTGGCCTTAAGTGGCATTATAAATATTTCTATTATTATGCTACTTTTTGTAGCAGGCATGGAATTAAATCTATCTTTAATTAGACAGCAAGGAAAAGCCGCCTTATCTACCAGCGTGCTAAGTTTAATTGTGCCGCTGGGTTTAGGATTTGTAACTGCCTATTATGGTTACCAATTTTACGGCAGAAATAGCACAGATAAAGTTGCCTTTTCATTATTTATGGGAACCGCAATGGCTATTTCGGCATTACCCGTAATTGCCAGAACCCTTATAGATTTAAACCTATTTAAAACCAAAATTGGCTCCATTATCATTACCGCCGCCATGTTCAATGATTTAATTGGTTGGGTATTATTTTCTATGATTATGGGCATGCTAAAAGGGAGCGCTAACCACAGTGTGTTATTAACTCTTTTGTATACCATTGCTTATGCCTTGTTAATGCTTACGGTAGTAAGAATTTTAATAAATAAATCGCTGCCTTGGGCAGAGAAAAACTTTACCTGGCCAGGTGGCTTTTTAAGCCTTTCACTGGGACTAGCATTTTTAGGAGCTGCATTTACAGAATACATTGGCTTACATGCCATATTTGGTGCATTTATTATAGGTATTACCATTGGAGACTCTGTACATGTTACAGAAAAAATGAAAGACATTGTGAACCAATTTGTGACCAATATTTTTGCTCCCTTATTTTTTATTTCGATTGGGTTTAAGGTAAATTTCTTAGACCATTTTAACTTGCAGATTACACTTATTGTATTGGTGCTAGCCTTTGTAGGGAAAATATTTGGTGGCTATTTTGGCGCCAAAATTGGGGGCCTAGGCAACAAAGAATCTTTGGCAATTGGCTTTGGCATGAACGCAAGGGGAGCCATGGAAATTATTTTAGCAACCCTAGCTCTTCAAGCTAATTTAATTGGCGAAGAAGTGTTTGTGGCCATTGTAATTATGGCTGTAATTACCAGTGTAGTAGCTGGTCCGATGATGCATTGGTTATTAAAAGGAAAAACAACTGCGGAATTAACCTAAAAAAATAACTTTCTTTGCAGTTTATGGCAAAAGACAAACTACGCAGGTTCGCAGAATTTAAGACCTTTCCCCATTGTTTCGATTATCCCTACCACTTAAAAGGCAAATGGCACCAAGAGGTATTTAAGAACAATCATCCCATTGTATTAGAGTTGGCTTGCGGTAAGGGAGAATATACCGTGAACTTGGCTGAGGCTTTTCCAGAGAAAAATTTTATTGGTATCGACATAAAATCGAACCGCATGTGGGTGGGGGCAAAAATGGCTCAAGAAAGAATGCTTGGCAATGCGGCTTTTATTCGCATGATAATTGAAAAATTAGCCGAGCATTTTGAGAAAGGTGAAATCAGCGAAATTTGGATAACTTTTCCAGATCCTTTCCCTAAAGATAGGCACGAAAAACATAGGTTAACTCACCCAAGGTTCTTAAAGATATACAAAGAAGTGCTTCCAGAAAACGGCATTATCAACTTTAAAACCGACGATGATGGCTTGTTTAATTATACCGAAACCTTGTTTCAGGAAATAAACATCAAACCCATTCAAATTGTGAGAGACGTGCACGGTACCCAAGAAGCAGATGATTATGTAAGAAACATTAGCACCCACTACGAAAAGCTATTTAGAGGCAGAGGCCGAACCATCAAGTTTATGAAGTTTAGGTTGGATGAGGCGGTATTCCCCACCTAATCCTTCAACAAATCATCCTTTTCTGCCATTTTTTTCAAAGCAATTTGCATGGCTTTATCACCACTTTGTATAACGGTATAATATCCTTTATCGCGCCAAATTTGTCTGGCTACCAAGGCCTTTAATTGCAACTTAATAAACTGCTTTGATTTTTCTTTTTCTAGCTCTGGCGGAAATTTTACGCCATTAGCCACCGCAAATGCAATAAACTCATTGTAAACACCCTCACTTATTTCCTGACTTGTCCCTTTTAGTGCGGTGCGCTAAGCTTTTCAATTAAGTCAATTATTTTGAGTGTTTTATTGGCATTAATCGTTACTATTTTATTAGTCATTTGGTTTAATATTTCACCATCAACAATTTTTTTAGATGCGTCTATGAATTTTCTTATCGAAATTTTTGTTTTAAGTTCAATGTGTTTAGATATAACAAGTGCCATAAAGCAAATTAGTATGTGTAATTTTATAGGTTGTTCCTTGTAGTGAAAGATTGGCCTTGTTTGCAAATCGTTTTTCGATATTCGAAATGCTTGTTCTATCCGATAAAGTTCATGGTAGCGTTCAATAATGGTTGAGTTGCTAGATGTAGATGCTTCCAGATTAGTGTAATACCCTTTAATTCCTAGTAGTTTTTGAGTCTTCTCAATCAAGGTTTGATTTAGGGTAGCATCTCATTAAGTGTGTAAATTAAAAAAGTTGTTCTAGAAATTTTTCGACCCCGATAGGAAAAAGGTCGGAAAAATTTATGGAAACAACTTTTTGCTTAATTTTATACGCTTTAAAAATGAAAAAAGAAGATTTATTAAATGATGATTTCTTGAAACAATTCAAGAATGGAGAAGAGTTAAACTCTTTTATTGATTGGTTAAGGAAACGCGGTGTTGAACAGCTATTAGAAGGTGAGTTGGATGCTCATTTAGGCTATGATAAACACGAGCGCTCTGGTTCAAAAAATGCCCGTAATGGACATACTAAGAAGGCTGTCAAAACCACAGATGGTGAGTTGATAATCAACGTTCCACGAGATCGTGAGTCCACTTTTAATCCTATGATAGTTCCAAAACGCAAAAGCATGGTCGAAGGGATTGAAAATGTGATTGTTTCCTTTTATTCGAAAGGGATGTCGGTGAATGATATAGAAGAACAAATAAGAGAAGTTTACGATATTGAGGTGTCTAGCTCAACGATATCTAGGATAACAGACAGAATCATCCAAGATATTACAACCTGGCAGAATCGTCCGTTAGACACTGTTTATGCAGTTGTATGGATGGATGGCATCGTGTTTAAAGTACGCGAGGGCTCAAGAGTGGTTGATAAGACAGTTTATATAGCTGTGGGATTGAATCTTGAGGGGAAGAAAGAAGTTCTTGGAATGTGGCTTGGGAAGAATGAATCCGCTTCCTTCTGGTTGTCGGTATTAACTGATTTAAAAGCAAGAGGTACAAAAGATATATTAATTACAGCTACAGATAACCTAAAAGGGTTTACAGATGCCATAAAATCAGTATTCCCAGATGCTACCAAGCAAGTTTGTATCGTGCACCAAATACGCAACTCTTGCAAGTTTGTGGGATGGAAGGAAAGAAAGGAGTTTTCAGGCGATATGAAGGATATTTATAACGCACCAAATAGAGAAGCGGCTGAACTTGCATTAAATGCGTTAGACCAAAAATGGGGCAGTAAATACGGATATGCCATCAAGAGCTGGAGAGCAAACTGGAATGAACTTACAGCATTTTTAGACTTCCCTTTAGAAATCAGAAAAATTATCTACACCACTAATGTTATTGAAAACCTGAATGGTAAAATCAGAAAATACACTAAAAACAAAATGTCTTTCCCCACAGATGAAGCGGTATTGAAGTCAGTCTACCTGGCGATACGTGAAGCTTCTAAATCATGGACTATGCCTATCAGAAACTGGGGCGAAATATTCAACCAATTTATGATTATGTTTGAAAACAGAATTAATCCCTAAACCAATTTACACACTTTTTGGGATGGTGTCTGATTTAGAGATATTTCTATTCCATCAGTCTGTGTGAATTTTAGTTTTTTGGTTTTCGATGGTTTTTCAATTACCTGCTTTGCTTTTTCTATTTGCTTCTCCATTTCATATTTATCTTTGCGATATCTAAGTGATGAAAAACTGCATATCAGGTAACCATTATCTGTTTTAAGTCTGATGCTTTTTCCATCTTCTCTAACGATGCTTTTGTCGATAGTATCCAGCAACGAAGTTGGTATATTTCCCAGTCTTGCACCCACGATATAGTTAATTTTGTTTATAAGTAACTGCTTCACATTTTCGGTGCTAATCATTGCTGCATCTGCAACTACAGTTAGGTCTTTTACCTCATTCTTTTTAATGAAATTATTTATAGAAGGAATAATGGTGTGCCCTTCAAATGTATTACCGGAAAATACTTCGTATGCAACAGGAAAACCTTCCTTGCTTACCATTAGGCCTATTAATATTTGTGGCTGTTGAGATTTATTATCTTTTGAAAAACCATTTTTACGCAACTCATCCTCTTCAAAAGTCTCAAAGTAAAGTGTGGTTACATCATAAAAAAGTATTTGGTAATCAAATGCATAATTTGCTTTGGCAAAAGCAACAACCTTATCTTCAATTTTTTGCTTGAGTTCTATACAGTTCGGAGCAATCTTGTAATATGTTTTACGGCTATGAACAACACCAAAAAATTGCTCCATCAATTCCAATGAACGTAACTTAGAAGCTGGCTCAAAAATCCGTATTGCAACCAAATCATTAAGCAATGCAGGTAAATCATCAAGCCCTATTTGCTTTTGTAAATCCTTTATTTGCTGGTGAAAGAAGCGATATTTTACGCCAATAAATCGGCTATGATTAAGGTGTATAATCTTGTTTGGACTTTCATCAGGAAAAACAGATAACTGACTACTAAAGCTCTTAATCCATTCGTTTGCCTGGAGCAATAAACCTTTTAATTCTTCTTCTGTATGAGCAGAACCAATATGAGACATTATTACCCTTTTATTTTGATGATAACGCACTACCTGAACGGCACTAGCATTTGATGCCGTTTTAACTATTCTTACCTTCATGAAAATACTGCCTTAGTGCGGTAAAAATACTAATTTTTAAAATTAATATATTATTTTACAGCATTTTAGCTCCGCACTAATTTTCAAGGGTACAAGTCAGGTGTTAGAAAACAAATTTTGTTTATTAATGATTCCGTCTGTTGTTACGCAAGGCGACTTTAACATCTTAATTAACCCAAAC
>JAUYMZ010000054.1 GCA_030699355.1 Bacteroidota bacterium
TACTTTCTACATTTTCGGCTTGAATCCTAATTTCTTCTATGCACTTGGCCACGCTCCAATCTTGATAAGCCTTTACAAGCTCGAGTGCCATTAAGCTTCCGGCTGTTTCGGTTTCATAACTTATTAACTCTAGTAAACTACTGGCGTATTCAATATCTTGAAGATTAGAAATAATTTCTTCCTTTTTGTGATTAGGAAAATGATTGAGAATATAAGCAGCGTCATCGCTATTCATATTTTCGATAAACTCATTGGCAATTTCGTATGAAGTATAGGCAGATAAAAATTGCTCGCGTACGTCTTGCTCTGTTTCTACTAGCACCTTTACTACAGCTTCTTTATCAAGCGCATTCATAACCTGCCTGGCCTCTGTGGTATTGAGCCTATCTATAACAGCTGCAATATCTTGCGGATACATGGTTTGCAATTGAGCCTGTAACTGAGGCAGCGCTCCGTCTTGAAACCATAGTTTAAATTGCTTTAGCAACGCGTTATCTACCTGTAGTTTTTCCATTATTTATGATTAGCTACCAAATGGGTGAGTACAATAAAATCTGAAACAGAAAGCTCTTCGGCACGTTTGGATGCAAAATCTCCTAAGGTCTCATCTAACAAACCAAACGAGGAGATGGCATTTCTCAGTTTTTTCCTTCTTTGATTAAAGGCTGTTTTTACTACCTTCCTAAATAATTCCTCATCACAATCTAAACTTGTTTGATGGCGGGTTAAACGAATAACACCAGATTTTACTTTGGGTGGCGGATTAAAAACGTGCTCATGAACCGTAAACAAATATTCTACCTTATAATAGGCTTGGGTAATAACCGATATAATTCCATATTCTTTTCCACCCTTTTCGGCGCCAATACGCTCTGCTACTTCTTTTTGGAACATGCCCACCATAAACGGAATAACTTCTTTATGGTCTAGAATATGAAATATTATTTGCGATGAAATATTATATGGAAAATTACCAATGATAGAAACTCCCTCTGGAAACTTGCTAGAAAGCGGAATTTCTAAAAAGTTTTCTTGCAATAAGCGCTCGCTGATTTTTGAATAATTGGCCAATAAATAACTAACAGATTCTGCATCCACCTCTGCTGCCCAAGTTTCTATTTGAGGTAAAGGCAACAAAAACTTGGTTAAAACCCCCATTCCCGGACCAACTTCTAGCACCTTTCCTGACGGAAAAACCGATGTTAGCGCCGATACAATATTCTCGGCAATTTGCTGATCTGTTAAAAAATGTTGTCCTAGGTATTTTTTAGCCCTTACTAACTCTGTCATAATCTGCAAATAGAAAGGTTTTATTGGATAAATTGAAGTTTTTAAAATATTGTTACAAATATATTCACTTAGCTTCTTTATTTTAGCATCTTTAAAATAAGTAATGATGAAAAAAACAATTCAAATTTTCTGTCTGAGCCTACTTTTATTTGTATTAGGTTCAGCCAAAAGCATGGCACAAACTGTTTATGTAACAGAAAGTGGCAAAAAATTTCATGCTAAAAATTGCACCTTAGCAAAAACTGGTAAAAAAGGAATGAGCTTATCAGAGGCTAAAAAGGGCGGTTTTGAAGCTTGTAAAAACTGCAAGGCAGATGCTATTAAGGCTGAAGAAAAAAAATCGGTTCAGCCCAAAGGAAAAAAGAAGTAAAACACTAAAAAGGCTCACTTACGTTGAGCCTTTTTGTTTTATTTATTTCCACATTAATAGTTTAATATTGCCAGCACTTTGGGGGCGTAAAACACCTTCCTATTTAATTATATCATTACATGAAAACACACATAGTATCACAAACTAAACTATTAAAAGACCAATCGCAGGTAATTATAGTTGCCAATGCCAAAGATTTATCTGCATTTTCATTCAGCAAAGAGGAGTTAGCCTATATTGCCAAAAAGCAGGCGGCAAAAGAATCATATATTTTGCTGAACCAATTTACCCAACTTACTTTTATTCAAATTACTGCAGAATGGGAAAGCAAATCGGAGGCAGAGCAATTAGAAAACTATAGAAATTTAGGACATAAAATTTGCTCAGCACTTAATGCGCATCAATATACTTCGGTTTGCGTATTGGCTGCCTCTAAAGAAGATTTTACTTTGGCTATTGCAGAAGGAATTGCCTTAAGCAATTACCAGTTTTTAAAATACAAATCGGATAAGTCTGCCACCAATACCCTCGAAAAAATTGGAGTTTTAGGTGTTAAAAAGAATCAGATAGAATGGCTACAGATTTTGGTGGATGCTGTTTTTACCGCCCGTACTTGGGTAAACGAACCCCAATCTCACCTTACCGCCGTTACCTTTGCTAAAGAAATAAAATTATTGGCCAAAGAAGCTGGTGTTTCTTGCGAGGTGTTAAACAAGAAGCAAATTGAAGCCCTTAAAATGGGCGGATTATTGGCCGTAAACCAAGGAAGTAAAACACCTCCCACTTTCACCATATTAGAATACAAACCAAAATCTCCCAAAAATAAAAAACCATTGGTTTTAGTTGGTAAAGGAGTAGTTTATGATACAGGTGGGTTAAGTTTAAAACCTACACCCAACTCTATGGATACCATGAAATGTGACATGGCAGGAGGCGCCGCTGTAGCTGCTGCTATTTGCGCTATGGCCAAAGCTCAATTGAATTATCATGTTATTGCATTAGTTCCCGCAACCGATAACAGACCTGGCGAAAATGCCTATACACCTGGAGATGTAGTAACCATGTATGATGGCCAAACCGTTGAGGTGTTAAATACGGATGCAGAAGGCCGAATGCTTTTAGGAGATGCCCTTGCCTATGCACAAAAATACGACCCAAGTTTGGTGCTAGATTTTGCTACTTTAACCGGTGCTGCCGCTGCCGCCATTGGTTCATACGGAACCGTTTTTATGGGCACTGCCAACGAAGAGGTGAAAAAATCATTGCAAGAAACCGGAAATTTAACCCATGAAAGATTGGTAGAATTTCCGTTTTGGGATGATTATGCTAAATTGATTAAAAGTGACTTAGCCGATATGAAAAATATTGGTGGACCTGTTGGTGGAGCCATTACCGCTGGAAAATTCTTAGAAAAATTTACCAAATACCCTTGGATGCACTTCGATATTGCTGGTCCGGCCTACTTAAACGCCGCAGATGGCTATAGAGGCAAACAAGGCACCGGTGTGGGTGTAAGATTATTGTTTCATTTCGTTAAAAAATTAAGTAAGTAAAATTGCTTTATCCTTATAACCATGAGTAGATTACCCATTATAGGCATTACCATTGGCGATATCAATAGCATTGCCGTAGAAGTAATTATTAAAACCTTACATGATCCGCGAATTGTAAACTATTGCATACCGGTTGTTTATGGCTCGCCCAAGATTATTTCCTATTGGAGAAAAGTGATGAACCTAAACGATTTTCAATTAAACATCATTAAAAGTCTCGACCAAGTTAACCCTAAAAAGGCCAATATTTTGGTATGTTGGGAGGAAGAAATCGAGGTTAAAATGGGTGAAGCCACAACGTTGGCTGGCAAATATGCTTTTTTGGCGCTAGCATTGGCAACCAAAGATGCCCTAGCCGGTAAAATTGATGCCATTGTAACCGCACCACTTAATAAAAATACCGTAAATACACCCGAATTACCCTTTGTTGGTCATACAGAATATTTAGCGCAACAAGCAGGAAAAGACCATTTAATGGTTTTGGCCTCCGATGAGTTAAAATTAGCTTTGGTTACAGGACATATTCCTGTAAAAGATGTTTCCTCTAAATTAAGTATTGAGGGTATTTACAAAAAGATACTCCTATTAAAAGAGAGTCTTCAAAAAGATTTTGGTATTTCAAAACCAAGAATTGCTGTTTTAGGTCTGAACCCACACGCTGGAGATAGTGGATTATTGGGTTCAGAAGAAAAGGAAATTATCATTCCGGCAGTTGATAAAGCCAAAGGTGAAAATCAAATTATTGTTTTTGGCCCTTACCCAGCAGATGGATTTTTTGGTTCGAACCAATACCGCCAATTTGATGGTATTTTAGCGATGTATCACGACCAAGGATTGGTGCCATTTAAATATGCCTCGTTTGATTCTGGGGTAAATGTAACTGCTGGTTTGCCGTTTGTGCGCACATCACCAGACCATGGCACGGCCTATGCCATTGCGGGTAAAAATGAGGCAAGCGAACAATCTATGCGCAACGCCTTGTTTATGGCCATAGATATTTGGGCCAGAAGAAACAATTACAGTGAAATAAACGCCAATCCGTTACCGCTTAATCCGGGAAAAAGAGAAAGGTTTAGAATTGATTTTTAGGAGTTAAAACAAGCGTAAGAAGGAGAATATTTAGTGGGATAATCAAATTAGCCAATTGATTTTCAGATATTTTTCAAAAAACATTTAGATTTTTAACCCCAATGCTTATATTTGCCGGCTATATAAAATGGGAACGAGAACAAAAGCATACCTCATTGAATTCAATAAGCTCAAAATGGGCTTAAATGAATTTGAATTTATGCTAGATGAGGCATTGCTTGCCGAGTTTGAGTACGCGCCCATTGAATATTGCCAAGTTAAAGCGGATTTAAAATTATTTAAAACTGAGTCGATGTACGACTTAAAATTTGATTTTAAAGGCGTTGTAAAAGTAATTTGTGACACTTGTGCCGAAGATATTCCTTTGCCAATAGCTGAAAAGTTTAGCTTAATTATGAAATTAAGTGAGGCAAATAATTTTGACGACACAGAGATGATATACATTGCAAGAACAGAGATAGAGTTTGATTTAAAGCAATATTTATATGAGAGCTTAATGCTTTCATTACCGCAGAAAAAGAACTGTGATAATTTGCCTGAACCAAAACCTTGTAATCAAGATGTATTAAACAAATTAGCTCAAATTGAGGTAGAGGAGAGAGAGGAAGAAGAAGAGGAAGAGGGACAAGAAAGAGAAAGAGAAAGAGAAAGGGAAGAAGAAGAAAGAGGAGAACCAGGGGGTGAAAATGGCGGTGCTGTTGATCCACGCTGGGATAAATTAAAAGATTTACTAAATTAATAAATAAGGAGACATATAAAATGCCTAATCCAAAACGCAAAATCTCAAATGCTAGACGCGACAAGCGCAGAACACATTACAAAGGTGCTAATCCTACTGTATCAGTAGATCCAACTTCAGGAGAATCACACCTACGTCACCGTGTAACAGCTGGTGGTTACTACAAGGGCAAGTTGGCTTTCCCTGAGATGCAGAAAGATATTTAATCACCTGCTTTAACAAGCAAAAACTCCGCTCGATGAAGATTGGTTTTGACATCATGGGGGGCGATTATGCTCCCAAAGAAGCAATTGCCGGTGCGGTAATCGCTCATAAGGAAATGGCCGGCTCTGTTCGAATTGTGTTAATAGGCGATAGCGAACAAGCAAAGCATCAATTACTTGAACAAGGTGCTAGCTTGGAAGATTTTGACTTTGTGCACACAACCGAAATCATTGGCATGGGAGAACATCCCACCAAAGCCATTTCGCAGAAAAAAGATTCCAGCATATCAGTTGGGTTTGGGTTATTAGCAAAAAAGCAAATTGATGCTTTTGTTAGTGCTGGTAATACTGGAGCCATGTTAGTTGGTTCCATGTTTTCTGTAAAACCAATCGAAGGGGTTATTCGCCCTTGCGTTACCGCAATGGTGCCTAAAGCAAAAGGTGGAGTTGGATTACTATTAGATGTAGGTGCTAATGCAGATTGTAAGCCCGATGTATTATACCAATTTGGTATTTTGGGTTCATTACTGCTTCAGCATGTTTACAAAATAGAAAATCCAAAAGTTGGTTTATTAAGCATAGGTGAAGAAAAAGAAAAAGGAAACTTAGTGACTGTTTCTGCTCATCACATTATGGAAGATACCAACCAATTTAATTTTATTGGAAATGTGGAAGGCAGAGACATTATCTCGAATAAAGTTGATGTTATAGTTTGTGATGGATTTACCGGAAATGTAGTGTTGAAAGCACTCGAGTCGATGTATTTTGCTTTAAGCAAACGTGGCATTAACGATGAATACCTAGAAAGTTTTAATTACGAAAATTTTGGTGGAACTCCGATTATGGGCGTAAATGCTCCGGTTATTATTGGACATGGTATTTCAAATGCAAAAGCATTCAAAAACATGTTGCATTCTGCCAAACAAGTGGTTGATTCAAATTTGGTTCAAATCATTCACGATGCCTTCCAAAACCTAGTACCACCTACACAATAATGACAAAAATTACTGCCGCAATTACTGCCATACACGGCTATGTGCCACCAGATTTATTAACCAATAAAGATTTGGAGCTTTTGGTAGATACTTCAGATGAGTGGATTAAAACACGCACTGGAATAAATGAAAGGCATATTTTAAAAGACCCTAGCTTAGCCACTTCAGATATGGCGGTAGAAGCTGTAAATGGTTTATTAAAAAAAAGAGGAATTAGTGCAGAAGAAATTGATTTAATCATTTTTGCAACCGTAACGCCAGATTTAATCTTCCCTTCATCAGCTTGCATATTAGCTGATAAAATTGGGGCAATAAATGCATTTGCATACGATTTAATGGCAGCTTGCTCAGGATTTTTATTCTCGCTACAAACAGCAAGTAGTTTTATAGAATCTGGAAAATACACTAAAGTTTTGGTAGTGGGTGGCGATAAAATGTCGTCTATCATAGATTATACAGACCGCAATACCTGCATCATTTTTGGAGATGGTTGCGGCGCAGTTCTGCTTGAACCAAACTACGAAGGAAACGGTATCATTGATGCTGTTTTAAAATCAGATGGTTCGGGCAGGCAATTCTTGCATCAAAAAGCAGGAGGATCATTAAAACCACCTACACATGAAACCGTTGATGCCCGCGAGCATTACGTTTTTCAGGATGGTAAAAATGTTTTTAAATTTGCGGTAAAAGGGATGGCCGATGTTTCTGCCCAAATTATGGAAAGAAATAATTTAACAGCAGATGATATTTCTTGGTTGGTTCCACACCAAGCAAATTTGAGAATAATTGATGCCACTGCCGAGCGTATGGGCTTAAATAAAGATAAAGTAATGATTAATATAGACCATTTTGGTAATACAACCAATGGTACTTTGCCACTTTGTTTATGGGAGTGGGAGAAAAAATTAAAAAAAGGTGATAACCTTGTATTAGCAGCCTTTGGTGGCGGTTTTACTTGGGGCGCCATTTACTTAAAATGGGCCTACGATACGCCCAATGAAAATTAATTTTTACATTTTTTAAAAATTGGTATTTGCCAATTCATTTTTTTGAATAAATTTGATTTTATTAAACAGGAATCCTTATGGAATTAAAAGAAATAAAAGAACTCATTAAACTGGTTTCAGAATCGGGTGTTTCTGAAGTTGAAGTGGAGCGTGGCGATTTTAAATTGGCCATCAAGAAAACAGATGAAAAAACAGTACTTGTGCAGCAATCGGCGCCAGCTATGGTGCAAGCCGCACCAGCTACTTACACAGCGCCAGCGCCTGTTGCAGCCGCGGTTCCAACAGAGAAAATGGAATCACATCATACAGAGGTTGCTTCCAACTTAATTACCATTAAATCGCCAATGATTGGTACCTATTACAAATCATCTTCGCCAGATAAACCTGCTTTTGTGCAAATTGGCGACGAAATTAAAGTAGGTCAGGTTTTATGTATTGTAGAGGCAATGAAACTATTTAACGAGATAGAATCAGAGGTTTCGGGTAAAATTGTAAAGATTTTAGTTGAAAATGCTTCGCCAATAGAATACGACCAACCTTTGTTTTTGGTTGAACCTAAATAGTTTCTTCCGGCAGGGTTTTAGTCTTTAGGTTTCATTTAAAAACGTTTACATGTTCAAAAAAATACTCATTGCCAATAGGGGCGAAATTGCCTTAAGGATTATACGTACTGCCCGCGAAATGGGCATTAAAACGGTTGCAGTTTATTCTACTGCAGATAGAGATAGTTTGCATGTTAGATTTGCAGACGAAGCTGTTTGTATTGGGCCTCCACCCTCTGCTCAATCTTATTTAAGCATCAACAATATTATTGCTGCTGCCGAAATCACCAATGCAGATGCCATTCATCCGGGCTATGGTTTCTTATCTGAAAATGCTAAGTTCTCTCAAGTTTGCAGAGAACATGGTATTAAATTTATAGGCGCTAGTCCAGAAATGATTCACTCCATGGGTGATAAATCGAACGCAAAAGATACCATGAAAAAAGCAGGTGTTCCTGTAATTCCTGGGTCGGATGGTTTGTTAAAAGATGCCAATGAAGGAAGAGAACTCGCCAAAGTAATCGGATACCCTGTTATTATTAAAGCAACCGCTGGTGGCGGTGGCAGAGGTATGCGCATTATTTGGGCAGATGAAGAATTTGAAAAACACTGGGACAGTGCCAAACAAGAATCATTAGCTGCCTTTGGTAACGATGGTATCTACATGGAGAAATATGTAGAGGAACCTCGTCACATCGAAATTCAATTGGCAGGTGATCAATATGGTAAAGTTTGTCACTTATCTGAAAGAGATTGCTCTATTCAACGCAGACACCAAAAATTAGTGGAAGAAAGTCCTTCACCATTCATGACAGATGAATTGCGTGAAAAAATGGGTGCTGCTGCCGTTGCAGGTGCTTCGGCAATTGGCTACGAGGGATTAGGAACCATAGAGTTTTTGGTTGATAAACACAGAAACTTCTACTTCATGGAAATGAATACCCGTATTCAAGTAGAGCATCCAGTTACAGAAGAGGTTATTAATTTTGATTTGGTAAAAGAGCAAATATTAATCGCAGCGGGTGTTCCCATTAGCGGTAGAAATTATTATCCATCGCGCCATTCGATTGAGGTGCGTATAAATGCTGAAGACCCTTACAATAATTTTAGACCCACTCCTGGTAGAATAGATTATTTACACAAGCCAGGTGGCCACGGTGTAAGGGTAGATACACATATTTATGCTGGATATACCATTCCAAGTAATTATGACAGTATGATTGCTAAAATGATTGTAACGGCTCAAACCAGAGAAGAAGCCATTATTAAAATGGAAAGAGCTTTGGGAGAATTTATCATTGAAGGTCCGGGTTTAAAAACCACCATACCTTTAGCAATGAAACTTATGCAAAACGAAGAATTTAAAAAGGGCAATTTTACAACAGCCTTTATGAACACATTTGATATCAATGCATAAAAAAAGCGGGCTCGTCCCGCTTTTTTTATGCACTAAAATTAAACTACAAAACCTAAATTTGTAGGTATGCCCATTCTCCTATTACTTATATTGTTTGTATGTGCCCCATTTGCTCCAGAAAAAATGGAGGAAATTGTCATTAAAGACCTAGCAGGAAAGCCCTATTCCATCCTCCCCTCTTCCCATAAAAAAGGAGCTGTTATACTCTTTCTTTCTCCAGAATGTCCGCTTTGCCAAAGCTATTCGCTTACCCTTCGTAATTTGGCAAACATGTACCAAAAAGTAGGAATAAAATTTTATGCCATTATACCCGGTAAAAGTTTTAGCAAACAAGAAATACTGCACTATCAACGCAAATATAAATTAGAGGAAATTGCCTTTTATACTGATCCTAATTTTGAATTAGCCAGTTTTTTACAAGCTAGCATAACACCAGAAGTAGCGGTTATAAACCCAAAAGCAGAAAAGTTATATCAAGGTAGAATAGACAATTGGGCTTATGAATTAAGTAAAAAACGAAAGATTATTACCGAACACGACTTAGCCAATGTGCTCGAAAAACTATACCTTAATCAGCCTGTTAAACCATATAAAACGAAGGCCATAGGATGTTACATAAATTAAGTTATATCTCACTTTTATTGGCAATAACGGTATTGGCATGCCAAAACAATGTAAAACTTCCTAGCCAATCGGAGCCTGTTTTATTTGCAGCGCACATTGCCCCTATTATTCATCAAAATTGCAGTAAATGCCATAATGAGGATGGAGCAGCTCCTTTTTCTTTAATAGACTATACTGATATTGCTCCCAAGGCAAAACTCATTGCTTACGTTACAGAAAAGCGACTTATGCCTCCGTGGCCTGCCGACCCTAGTTATACGCATTTTGCAAACGAAACCTATTTAAGTGATGAACAAATAGCGCTTATAAAAAGATGGTCGGAAGAGGGTTGTTTACCCGGCGATACCGCTTCTTTGGTTCAGCCCGAAATACTAGTTAAAAAATGGCGCCAAGATAAACCCGATTTAATTGTACACATGCCCATGCCCATTAAGGTTAGTGGCAACAACAGCGATTTATTTATGGTGGTAAAAATTCCGTTCGAATTGCCTCAAGATACCATCATTAGGGCAGTAGAATTTGTACCCGGCAACAAGAGATTGGTTCATCATGTAAATACCCACATCATACAATTTGATGCGGCCAAAAAAGGAAATTTAAGAGATGGAAAATACTTTATAAATCAAGACCAAACCAAAAGCACGCAGATACACAAAGAACTTGGTTTATTAAACGATGACGGCACTTATGCACCCATGACACCCAGCGTTTCGAACTATTTGCCTGGTTCACAATTTAGTTTTTACCCCGACGAAATTGGTGGATTTAGAGTAGGCAAAAAGAATGCTTTTTATTTAAATGATATGCACTTCGGACCCAGTCCGATTGAGGCAAATGACTCCTCCTATTATAAAATTTACTATGGCCATAAAGAGCCAAAGCGTCCAGTTAAAGAATTTCAAATTGGCACATTAGGTTTGGCTCCGGTTGAACCAAAACTTGAAGTACCCGCAAATGAATTAAAGACTTTTCATATTAAATTTACGGTGCCAACAGATATTTCAATTGTAAATATTGTGCCGCACATGCATTTAATTGGAAAGCGCTTTTGGGCCTATGCCATTAAACCAAGTGGAGATACCATTAGACTCATTAGAATAAACGATTGGGATTTTAGATGGCAGTATTTTTATATGCCCAAAACCATGCTCAAAGTTCCGAGGGGTTCTACCATTTACGTTGAAGGAGATTTTGATAATAGGGCAAGTAACCCAAACAACCCATTTAATCCGCCCCAATTAATTGCCGAGCGCGAAGGAAGCATGAAAACCACAGATGAAATGTTTCAGCTAATTATTAGCTATGTGCCCTATGAAAAGGGCGATGAATTGATTGTGTTGGAATAGGGACAAGTCGCGATTTGTCAATTAATCGCGTCGCGTAGGGACAAGTCGCGACTTGTCCCTACTACGCGACGTGATTAATTGATAATGATGTAAAATGGGTTAACAATATTCGTCAAATGCTGCTTGCAGATTTTGCGAAATCATTTCGGCGCTTCTACCTTCAATCATGTGGCGCTCGATGAAATGCACCAAGTTTCCTTCTTTAAACAAAGCGATAGAAGGCGATGAAGGTGGATAAGGCAAGGTAAATTCACGTGCTTTGGCAACGGCATCAGATTCTTGTCCGGCAAAAACAGTTAATAATTCAGATGGCTTTTTGCTAGCATTGGTTACGGCATCAATAACACCTGGTCTGCAAGTACCGGCAGCGCAACCGCATACCGAGTTAAATACTACTAACTGCGTACCTGCTTTGCTATTAAGTGCTGTTTCTACTTCTGATGCACTCATTAAGGATTTAAATCCTACGTTTTCTAATTGTTGTCTCATGGGAGCAACTAACATTTCTGGATATGGCATATTTGAATTATGAATTATGAATTGTGCGATGCAAATTTAGGGATTAAGGTTTGATTAATGTGGGTAAAATATTTTTAATTTGGGCATTCCTCAATAAAAATAAAAAATAAAAACAATGACTTGATAGAAAAAGTTTGACCAAATTTTATTTTTATTATCAGGTAGTTAAGCTTAGATTTGCACACTTAAATTTTTTAACATACAAATATGTCAGACGCAACAACCGCTCTTCCTTATAAAGTTAAGGACATTACCCTCGCAGAATGGGGACGTAAAGAAATTCGTTTAGCCGAAGCTGAAATGCCAGGATTAATGGCACTTCGTTCAGAATATGGTGCCACCCAACCTTTAAAAGGTGCGCGTATTGCTGGATGCTTACACATGACCATTCAAACTGCTGTGCTCATTGAAACCTTGAAGCATTTAGGTGCAGAGGTTACTTGGAGTTCATGTAATATTTTCTCAACACAAGATCATGCTGCTGCTGCTATTGCTGCTGCTGGTATCCCGGTTTATGCTTGGAAAGGTCAGAATGAAGAGGAATTTGATTGGTGTATTGAGCAAACCTTACATGCATTTGAAGGTGGTCAACCCTTAAACATGATTTTAGATGACGGTGGTGATTTAACCAACATGGTTTTTGATCGTTACCCAGAATTAACAAAAAACATCAAAGGTTTATCAGAAGAAACCACTACGGGTGTTCACCGTTTATACGAGCGCATGAAAAAAGGCACTTTAGTTATGCCTGCTATCAATGTAAACGATTCTGTTACTAAATCTAAATTTGATAACAAATACGGTTGTAAAGAATCATTGGTAGATGCTATTCGTAGAGCTACTGATATTATGATGGCTGGAAAAGTTGCCGTTGTTGCTGGTTACGGTGATGTAGGTAAAGGTTCTGCTGAGTCTTTACGTGGTGCTGGTGCGCGTGTATTGGTTACCGAAATTGATCCAATATGTGCTTTACAAGCCGCTATGGATGGTTTTGAAGTAGTAACCATGGAAGAAGCTTGCGAGCGTGCCAATATTTTTGTTACTGCTACAGGAAACTTAAAAATTATTACTGAGCGTCATTTCAGAGCCATGCGCGATAAATCTATCGTTTGTAACATTGGTCACTTCGATAATGAAATAGACATGGCTTGGTTAAACGGAACCTACGGTTCAACCAAAAACACCTTAAAGCCTCAGGTTGATATTTACAATATTGAAGGAAACGACATTATTGTATTAGCTGAAGGTCGTTTGGTTAACTTAGGTTGCGCTATGGGTCACCCAAGTTTTGTAATGAGTAACTCGTTTACCAACCAAACTTTGGCTCAAATAGAATTATGGAACAACAGTGCCAACTACGAAAACAAAGTATATGTGTTACCTAAGCATTTAGATGAAAAAGTTGCTTTCTTACACTTAGCCCACATTGGTGCTAAATTAACTGTGTTAGAAAACGAGCAAGCTGATTACATCGGTGTTAAAGTGGCTGGTCCGTTTAAATCGGAAATGTACCGTTACTAGTTTATAGTCCATAGACGATAGACCATAGACCATAGACGATAGACCATAGACGATAGACCATAGTTGATAGTCTATAGATTTTAAAAAAAAGGCTGCTTCAATAATTGAGGCAGCCTTTTTTTGTTGGAATACCAGGCCTTATAGGGGCGGTAGATATTCCACCCTTACAATACAATCATCATTTTGGTTTTAGTGGTGTTGTTATCCAATAAAATGCTGTAATAATATATGCCGGCGGGCAATTGGGTGGCGTTAAATTGTATAGCATCTATGGGCTTAATAATCTTTTGACTGTAAACGCTTTTGCCCATCACATCTGTAACAATTAACTCCGCATCTTGGTAGGCTTGCCTAATTTGGTAGTGTATTTGGGTTGAACCTAAAAACGGATTGGGTGCATTACTTAATTGAATACTTTCGTTTTTGATAGTATGTTTTTTTGCATTACTTACGCTATGGCCGCTATGGTTTTTACTTGCTGCAGGTCGCTCAAAATTTGTAGTAGTTAAGCCCGCAGAATCTACTCTAACTGTATCGCAATAAGTATAAGTACCACATTTGTTGGTGGCACTTAAACAAACTACAAAGGCACTATCAAACGCTGCAAAAGTGTGCATAGGGTTTGTTTCTGTGCTGTTGGCACTGCCATCTCCAAAAGTCCAGAGGTAGCTATTGGTACTGCTTTCTGGTTGGGTATAATTTAAAAAGAAAACCGTGCTATCCCATTGCATAGCTGCTACAAATAATGGCTCTACCATGGTATCTCTGTATATGAGTACCTCATCTATTTCTGCATATTCAGGAGTTATAACTTGTTGAATGTATAAAGTGCTTTGCTCCAATTTATCAGCCAAAACAAACCATTCATCGCCATGGGAGATGGGAACTATTTCTTCATTTTCTACCTTAGACCAAGTACATGATACTTCTGCTAAATGCGCTCCTAAAAAGGCATTATATGCTTCAAACATGGCTTCTGTATACATTTGGTGACTACCCCAGTCGCCTTGTGCAGCTAAGTTGTTTTGCCACTCACTATTGCCATCAATGCCAGTTACAAATAAATCAAAAGCGGCCATGTCTGGATCTGTCATTTGCATAAAGTTTAGATAGTATTCTTTAAACCACGGCGCATTCATTATTTGGCGGCGGTATACTTGGTGTTTAAAATTATCTAAAAATATGGCTCCGCAATTAGACCAATCATTTATTCTTTCTAGGTGCATCATAAAATGGGTAAAATACCTAAAATATCCTGGGTCGGAATGGGTGTAGGTTTTATACATATCATAAAACGCTGTGCCTCCTATGTAATACAAACAGCCTAAAAATATACTCATATCGTATGAGTTGCCCAGCAATACGCTGTCTGCGGTATAGCAGAGCGTATCGCTAACTCCTGCATTGGCCACACGGTTATATAAAATACGAACTGTATCTGTAGCAGTACAAGTGCCATATTTGGCAATAAGCCAATAGTCTATGCTATCTTCTGGGGTGCTTATTACCACAGTAGTATCTGTTCTATTAAGCCATGTTGTAGGCTCCCATCTAAAGCTATCGGCCACAGAAATATGGGCATTAAGTTGTATGCTGGTTGCGCCATTTATAGGACTAGCATAAGCTTTTGGCTTGCTTAAACTAATGCCTACCCCAGAAGGAATATGAATAGTATCATAAACATCTACACTGCCACAAGCACCTATTACACTAAGCGAAGCCAAATACTTTCTGCCTCCTTTAAAATAATAATCTGTAAAGTAAAAAGTATCGGGTAAAATGCCCGTTTGGTTATACGAATATACTTTAGATGGGTTATAAGTAGCAATATAATAACTACTAGAGTCTAAAAGCTCTGTTAATTCAAACGCATAACGAACTGCCTCTTGGGGTTTGTTTAATACCCGCATATATGCTGTGCCTGCGCCTTCGCAGGCCATAGCTGGCACAGATACCCTTACTTTGGGGGTATCAGAAACAAAAATATAAGCTACAGTATCGTGTATAATTCCACATTCGTTTATAACAGAAATGCTTACTCTATTTAAACTATTTGGTTTAAAGAAATAGGTTAAATCTTCTGGTGTAATGCGTGGCGTAACGCAGTTAGGGTCGGGTAAAACCAAATCTACCAAAATAGAATCTTCTATGCAGGTGTCTTGCCAATAGCTGTTGCCACCATCATCTGCCAATAATATACTATCTAATCTGCAAACTTTAATTTGGGTTTGTGCATCATTTAAAATTCTATTGAGTTTAATGTATAAAGGTTCGCCCGGACATAAAGTATCTTTTCTGGCTTGGAAGGTGGCCAAAGGTTTAGCAAAATTGGTATAACCCCATTCTTTGTTTTTAACAGGGTTAACATAATCTAAAGAGCAAATTGGAGTAGGATAAATAACTGGCGGAAGTATAAAGGCAGTTTTTAAAATAGAATCCATTATAAAGTATACGCCCGCAAAAGCTGATTGTGTGGCAATAGAAAAGATATTTCTATCGGCGGTATCACCAGCGGTGCGGCGGTATTCTATGTGGGCATTGGGTTCTATGTAAACGTGGCCGCCTGCTTCTACAATTATTTCGCCCCAGCCGCCTGTGCCGCTATCGCCAATTTGCACATAGGCGCCGTCTTTAATAATTAAGCTACCATTTTGTTTCACATAAATGGCAGCCCCATTTTTAATAAAAGTTTTACTTCCTGCATTTAAAACCAAAGCGCTGGCTTGCGAAACTACCAACATACTATTATTGCTGCCTTGTGCAATAGAATCTATGCCATAACAAGAAGGTATTACCATACCTTTGGTTTGAGCTGGACCCGTAAGTATTAAGCTATCTCTATTGAGCAAATAAGCACCCTCGCACATATTAATTTTGGTGCCATTGCTAATTACTAAATTGCCATGAGGAAAATTTATATTTTTAGGTATTCCCAAAGTATGTGTTAAGCCATCATCTGCTAAAAAAGTAGTATCTATATGTGTGCCCACTGGTGGAAAATAACAATTGGAACAGGTTTGTTTGGTTTGGATGGTAATGCTGTATTAGCCTTCTTTTAAAGCGAGTGTTATAAAGTTAGTTAAAGAATCATACCTACCATGCAAAGTATCTTTAGTGTTATCTATAAGGGCAATCATATCTAAGCCTCTTCTCACATCTGGCAGTTTAATTTTTACAGAATCGGTGTTTGTAACAGCCCCAGAAGTGGTGATATTACATTGGTAAAATTCTTTACCCAAAATGGCAAAATCAAAATTAAGCGAAACGCTTGAATGGAATAAAGTATCTTCAAAAATTAAATACGAGCAAGCATTTGTTATATAATTTCTGATACCAATATATGAAGGAGGGCAATACCTAAAACCTGCCCCCATGTAGTTTAGAGAATGTCGTTCTATAAAAATTTTGCTGCCATCAAAATACAACGCCTTGTTAGCGAAATAACTTTTGGCAAAAGGATTAACCAAAGAATCTACCATGTTGCCATCCCATTTGCTCAAATGCAAATGCGAAACAGTATCATTTACCGTTGGGTTAATGGCTTTACCGCCATTTTTAGCCTCAAACGTATCTACCTTATTTACAAAATCTACAATAGTTACCACTTTATCTGTAAACTCGTCGTATTTGTATACTGTTGGAAGACTGTCTCCACATCGTTGTGGGAAATAGGCAGATTGAAATATGGTTTTCTTTTTACCCGGCTGAAAAAATTGCAAACGAGTTAAGTATCCACCTGCAATAGAAGATGCTTTTGTGCCATTTTCTGTATCGCTAGCTTGGGGTAAAGACCAAGCACCAGTGCCAGACAAACCACCTCCCAAGGCTACATGGTGGCTTGTTATTTTCCAGCTAGTACCATTGCAAATAGTATCTGACCTCCATGTATTTAAATTATTAGTTTGGTTAAATGAATTGTAGTAGCCATTTCTTCCATTACCATTAAAGTTTAATCGTATTCCTTGAAAATCTCCAAGACTATCAATTATAGCATTAGCATTAACGTAATCGCTTATCAAATAGTAAATATTTTCACCATTTTTATGCTCTATCACATTTCTTTTAATAGCATCTTCTAAATAGTTTGCAAATCCATCCAAATTTTTAATATAATCATATTTAAGTGTAAACTCTTTAGAAAAAAATCCCTTTCTTTTTATTTTGGAAATTTTTGGATTTAAAAAATCGCCATCCTCATTTTGGGGAAGCCCATAATCTATTTCAATTACATTATGCATCCAATATTTATTGGTATAATCGGCATATTTCCAACCAAAATTTGGTGGGTCTATGCCCAAATCCACCATGCTAGCAGCATCATTTCCGGCAGAAATCATAAAACTGCCTAAATCAGGTTCTTCATGGGTGCCACCACCTTCAAAAATTCCTGAAGGAAGGTCGACAGCAATTCCATGTTCAGCCAGCATGTGAAAGTAATATTCGCCTTTTTCTGTTTTATTTCTAAGTACAATATTTCCAGTTTCTGCCAATTTATTATCCATTGGATCCAATTGCTCAGTACTAAATGAAATATTATTACCTCCTATTAAAGCAATGTAATCAGCGGTATTTGCTTTTAAAGCACCTCCAAATCCATAATTCATGTCTTTATTATTCGACAAAGCAAGCTCCCAGCAACTTACACCTGGTCTTGAATTATCGAATGTAGGTAAGCCAGTATTTCCAATTTTTATTGCATTTAACCAATTAAAAATATTGTTTATTTCATTCTTTTTGAGCAGGGGTTCATTAGAGCCTTCTGGAAAAAAATTTTGCTCCGCTCTCATAGCTGGAATTCCACAATCTACTAATCCGTAAATTGCATAAGCTGGGCCTTCTGAGTATGGACTGTATTCACCTGCATTGGTTTTAAGCGGTGCTACTGGCAAGTTAGGGTATAATAATCTCCAATTTTTACCTTCAAACAAATTTTCATAAATTCCTTCATGACCCAATTTATGCCATTTTACAGGGCTGTATTTAGGATTATGCCCCATACCTCCAAACAATTTAAATAAAAAGTTTCCTTGTAGTACATTTGTCTCGACTCCAGCATCATTTAGCACTTGAGCAGCCATCAAAAGCGCAGCTGCTGAGGCTATTCCATGATTTTTCTTCCAGCCGTAACGATGTGTTACCACGCCCCTTACACCTTGACTTTCTTGGTATAAATCTCGGGTAAGTTTGCGTAATTTATTTCTTGGTGTACATGCTAATCCATTCCTATCTGCATCGGCAAAGCCAAAGGGGTTTCTGAGGCTATCTCGCAGTTCGGGTAATGCGTAGGCCGCTTTTAAAAGATCATAGCAAGTTAGCCAA